>NZ_JBNIIX010000013.1:0-64562 GCF_050106635.1 Levilactobacillus sp. LN180102 | reverse complement strand
GTTATATTTTTATCTTTAATTTGAAGTAAAAGTCTAGTAGACTGGTCTTGGGACATACTGTTCACTCGCTTTCAATTGGTTTTCGTCGACTTGATTGTAGCACAGGGCAGTATGCCCTTTTTATTTTGTTTTGAAAAAAAGGCGTCGATGGATTTTATCCATCAACACCAAATATCATAGAGCCGGAAATAGCGGCGGTTGCCATGTGGCAGGCCGCTTTTTTATTTGATAAACAATTTTTTTGAGCAAAGGACTTGCGAAATCGGTCTAGATCATTTACAATTGGACTATACCATTAGAGAGGGAGACTGAATGAGATGAAACAATTAGCTAATATGAATGTTCAAATCGTCAGTGATAAAATTGCCGGAGGACAGGCCGGCTATCAGGTCTTTGAAACGGCTTTGCAGCAGGGAGCTAAAGTACTAGGTTTGGCAACGGGGAGTACGCCAGTCACAATCTATGATCGGCTGGTGGCCAGTGATTTGGATTTTAGTCAGTTGACGTCCGTTAATTTAGACGAATACGTGGGTTTAAGTGCAGATCATCCCCAAAGTTACCATTATTTTATGCAACAGCACTTATTTGACGCTAAACCGTTTGCCCACTCCTATGTACCGGACGGGACTAACTTAGATGAGCAGGCGGCAACTACGGCGTATGATGACATTATTGCAGCGAATCCAATTGATTTGCAGCTATTAGGGTTGGGCCAAAATGGTCACATCGGTTTTAATGAGCCGGGAACACCAGCGGACTCTACCACCCATAAAGTCGCATTAACGGCCTCCACGATTGCGGCCAACGCGCGATTTTTCGATAATGCCGACGAGGTGCCACGTTATGCTTATTCAATGGGGATTGGCTCAATTCTAAAGGCTAAACAAATCTTAATTGTAGCTTATGGTGAAGCAAAGGCCGCTGCCGTGGCCGCCATGATTCAAGGGCCAGTTACACCGGATGTACCAGCCAGCTTTTTGCAGACTCATCCGAATGTTACGGTGATTTTGGATGAAGCGGCGGCTAGTCGTTTAGATTAAAGCTATGTTACAACACGATTTTATCTTAAGTTTTTCTTTTGAGACCCCGTCAAACTATGGTATTCTTTACCTGAAAGCGATTTTAAGGGGGAAACCGATAAAATGGTGCGAATAAAACGATGGCTACTAGCGGCACTGGTGATGAGTGCCGGTGTCAGTGGCTTTATGTTAACGAAGGGGACGAGTCATGCGGCGACGACGGACCCACAAACCTTTATTTCAACGCTCAAAAGTCCCGTCACGACTGTTGCCAATCAGTATAAGCTATACCCGTCTGTGATGATGGCCCAAGCGGCACTTGAAAGTGCCTGGGGAACCAGCACATTGACAACGACCGCAAATAATTATTTTGGCATTAAAGGGAGCTACAATGGTGCTTCCGTGACGATGAAAACGGCTGAGTATGATAGTAATGGTCAATTATATTATACGAATGCGAACTTTCGTAAATATCCAAGTGCTAAGGCGTCAATGACGGACAATGCTAAGCTTTTACGTAATGGGACCAGTTATAACACCAGTATTTACAGTGGTACTTGGCGGGAAAATGCGGCAACGTATGCAGATGCCGCTAATGCGCTGACTGGCACGTACGCCACGGCGCCCACTTATGGAAGTAGCTTGATTTCAATTATTAAGCAGTATGGGTTGAACACGTTGCTGGATGCTAGTGCTTCCGATAGTTCGAGTTCCAATTCAAATTCTGGCTCAACACCAAAACCTAAACCAGTGGTCTACTCTAAAGCAACTTATTATGGTGCCAGCGGGACGCAAACGGCTCGATTGAGTGGGCAGTATGCGACTTATCGGTTGTATAACCACGTGAAGGGAACCCGCGCCAATATCACTAAAACGGCCTGGAGCAAAGTTGCTGCTGGAAAGAATGTCTTAGTTTACTTGGACATGCGGGGCGTTAAAAAAGATGCATCAACCGGGAAGAAGACGACTTGGTATCGCATTCGGTTCGCCAAAAACACCTCAGCTAAAAAATATTGGGTATATACCAAGGCGTTGACGTTGCCAACCGTAAAATATACGAGTGGCACGGCTGCAGTCAAAGTGAATAATACAGTTAGTGGTAGCTATTATGATCATGTTTTTAACTCACCTTATTTGGCAAAGTCCATGGGGGCCCTAAATAAGCTAACGGCGAAGTCCTATGTGGCTGATAAACAAGCAATCAAAACACAGGATGGTTATAAGTCAACGTGGTACCGGATTAAGGTTGGTAAGCAAGCCTACTGGATTGCGGCCACCGAGACGGCTGCGGCACCGCAGTATGACGCGGTTACTTATTCAGCAGCTAGCGGAACCAAAAAGTTAAGTGCTAAGTACAGTAAATATACGCTCTATAATCACGTTAAAAAAACCCATTTTAATCAGAAAACTTACAAATGGCCTGCGGGTAGTAAAAAGGGCACTAAGGTAACGGTTAATTTCAAAGGTGTGAAAACGGCTTATAAGACCACGTGGTACCGGATTCAGTTTAACGGTAGTCAGACGAATTACTGGGTTGATGCCCGGGCTTTGGCTTAAGTTGTTGCATAACTGGAACAAGTAAAAGGGTTTCTCGGAATTAAGCAGATTCTGAGAAGCCCTTTTGGTGTTGTAATAATGTCTTGCTCAACTTAATTAGTCGCTAACTGTTGGGGTTGAGCGGGGGTGGCGGCAGCCGTGCGGGGCTTGTAGCCAATTAAACGCATGGCGTTGAAAATGACGACTAAGATGGAGGCTTCGTGCACGAACATACCACTTGCCATGTAGATATACCCATAGACTAAACCGATTAGGAGAAACGCCACCGTGAGAATGGCAATTGTAATGTTTTCCTTAGTATTGGCAGATGTTTTTTTCGTTAAGCCCACCGCGTGACTGAGTGCGGTAAAACTCGATTGCATGAGGACCACATCAGCCGTTTCAATAGCAGCGTCGGTTCCACCCCCCATAGCAATCCCGACATTGGCTGTTGCTAGGGAAGGGCTATCGTTAATCCCGTCACCCACGAAGGCAACATTGCGGCCCATGTCTTGGAACTTCTTAACAAAGGTAACTTTGTCGGCTGGGAGAAGATCTGCGTGAACTTCGTCAATTCCCAATGATTCAGCTACAGCTTGAGCGGTCGCTTGGTTGTCCCCGGTTAACATGACTAAATGCTTGATTCCTTGGCGTTTCATTGCAGCTAAAGCACCAGGAACTTCAGGTCGAACGGTGTCGGCTACGCCCAAAATCATAGCGAGTTGCCCGGCATAACCGACCAACACCGTGGATTGCCCGGCATCTTGCATCGCATGTAGGTCGCTTAGCTGGTCCTCGGTGAGGGAAATCTGATGATCTTTGAGTAAGGCGGCATTGCCGACGTATAATGGTGCGTCGTGCCATTGGCCGATCATTCCTCGCCCCTTGATGGTCTCGGTAGACATCGTAACGGGAGTATCTGGCGATTGGGCAGTTAAGTGTGCAACAATTGCTTGGGCTAAGGGATGATCAGAAGTCTGTTCGATCTGCGCAACACCCGTTAGTAATGAGTGATCGGTTGTATATTGCTTGGTTGAAGCAACGGTCATTTTACCGGTCGTTAAGGTCCCAGTCTTATCAAAGACGATGGTATCGACTTTGGCTAGGCTTTCAACGACATCGCCTCCCTTAATGAGGATACCGTGTTTGGCACCGTTACCGATCCCAGCGACGTTAGAAACGGGAGCACCAATGACCAAAGCGCCAGGGCATCCCAGTACGAGAACGGTGATCGCTAAACGTAAATCACGCGAGAAAATATAAACTAGAATCGCGATGACTAGGACAGCCGGCGTATAGTATTGCGCGAATTTATCAATGAATTTTTCCGCGGGTGATTTAGTGTCTTGGGCTTCTTCAACCAACTCAATAATCTTGGAAAAAGTAGTCTCGTCACCGACTTGGGTGGCCGTAATCTTCAAGGTGCCACTTTCGACCATTGCCCCTGAGTAAACGTGATCGCCGTGTTGCTTATTAATGGGCCGTGATTCGCCAGTAATTGAGGCTTCGTTGACGTAACCAGTACCATCTGTGATTGTGCCGTCAACGGGGATTTGACCACCAGCCTTAACTAAAACCAGGTTGCCTTCTTCTAAGTCATCGACATCAACCTCTTCGGTAGTATCATCGTCATTGACTAATAGTGCAGTTGTCGGTGCCATTTCAGTTAAGGATTGAATGGCTCCCCGCGTTTTGGCTAGTGTTTTTTGCTCGAGATAGGAACCAAAGAGAAAGAGAAAAGTCACAATGGCTGACTCTTCAAATTCACCGATGGCAAAGGCGCCAATGACGGCAATCCCGACGAGAAGTTCAATACTGAAGACCCTGGCTTTAAGGGCGCTGATGGCGCGTAAGACAATGGGGGCTGCTGCAATTACCGAAGCAATAATCCAAGCAGTATCCGTGATATAAGGAACTTTTGTGAACCATTTGTTGAGAAAGCCAAGAATGATCAGACCAGCTGACCAAAAAGTGATGGGATTAGTATGGGAATAAATATAACGTTGAATTGTCATAAGTGAACGATCCTTTCTTTAAAAGACAAGCTTAAGTGTTGGGTTCCTTGTTGATGAGTTTATTATGCCTGCTTTTTGCCTAGCTTAACTTGATGTGAATCAAGTTAGCGAGAATAGTTGGTGAAATGAGTAAAATTAATAGAACTATGGACGAGCTAAAATGCCCCTAAATGGCCAATCAAAGATCATTTAGGGGCATTTTACTATTATTGATAACTAGTGGTCTGTGCGTCACAAGTGAACATGACCACACGATCGTTTAAGGTTAGGCAAATGGTCCAATAAAAGCTGTCTAGTCGTCAATGCAACCGGTTACTTCAATCTAACCGCTTTTGTCAGAAAAATGCAACCGGTGGGCTAACAAAAAAACGACGCCGCCTCACAGGACGTCGTCGCTTTTTGATTTAGGGGAATTAATTAATCATCGTCGTCTTCATCCTCATCATCTAAACCGGTACGAGCCAAATTACCTAAAACGGCTTGAAGTTCGCGGATAATGTGATTGTTGGTTCCGCGAAGGGTTACCAAGAAGGTGGCTAGTGCAGGCCGACTTTCTTTTTCAGCGAGCTTAATGGCCCGATCAATAAAGAGATTGTGGGTATCCGCATCATGAATCAATTCGTTGAGTTGATCTGTAGCGGCGTAATACTTTTTGTCGCCACCTTCTTGTAGCATGTTATAGTCATGATACTCTTTCGTGGTGGTTGAGACGATTTCACCTTCATCTAGTAGCAATTCACCTAGCGCATCAAATTGGTTACGGTAAGTGGTGATGTAGGTAGTGAGGAGTTGACGGACGCTGAGTGCTAGGGGACCTTTTACTGACCAACGAACCTGATGGAACTTGACAATGGAAATATGCAGGTTAGCTAAGATGTGGTTGGTCATGGCACCAGCGGTGGGAACGTGGTGATCATGTTCGGTTTGCGCTTGTTCAGCAGCGTAACGGTCTTCAATAGTTGTCGTCATGGGCGAGACATCCTTTCTAATATGACAAGATTATAGGTCTTTAACTTTGGCGCTTTTAACGGTATAGCCTAAATCGGTAACGGCCGCTTCTAAACTTTCAGCACTCACTTTGTCAGTGTTGAATTCAGCTTTGATTTTGCTGGCATTAAAGAGAACTTTGACATTTTCAACGCCGTCTTTTTTACTCAGGGCGCCTTCGATTTTAGTCATGCAAGACGGGCAGGTCAGATCGTCTAATTTCATGGTTACTTTACTCATTGGGAAAACCTCCTTGAAAGTTGTTTAACTTGATTACAAGACCTAGTATACGGAGTCATTGACGAGATTAACTTGACTCAAATCAAGTTGAGAAGATTTTCGAAAAATACTTTAATCGACCGGAGGAGCAGACGGTACTAAAGAAAAAGCTAAGCTCAACGAGATTTTTTCCACAAAGCGGAAATATTTGGTATAATACAACAGACTAAGCTCAGGCACTGTGCTGGGTAATGCAGGTAGCGCAAATTTTGAGTTAGGAAGTTTAATTCATGGATAATTCTTATAAAATTAAAGTACAACACGTGACAAAGGAATACGATCTTTACAAGAGTCAGGCGGAAAAGTTGCGGTCATTTTTCTCACTAAGCAATTCTAAGGTGCCCCATTTTTGGTCTTTAATGGGCATTTCACTAGAAGTGAAGGCTGGAGAAACGCTGGGCTTGATTGGGGTTAACGGATCTGGTAAATCAACGCTCTCTAATATTATTTCCGGAATTATTCCGCAAACGACCGGGACGGTGGAGGTGCGTGGTGATACCTCAATTATTGCTATTGGTGCGGGACTACGGGGTAATCTAACCGGCTTGGAAAATATTCGCTTGAAGGCACTTATGCAGGGGTTAACCAACCCAGAGATTGATGCTTTAATGGATGATATTGTTTCTTTTGCGGATATTGGTGACTTCTTGTACCAACCCGTTAAGAGCTATTCATCAGGGATGAAATCGCGGTTGGGCTTTTCGATTGCGGTGCACGTTAATCCAGATATCTTGATTATTGATGAAGCTTTATCCGTCGGGGATGATACCTTCTATCAAAAGTGTGTGGACAAAATTTCTGAGTTCAAAGATGAAGGGAAAACCATTGTCTTTGTTAGTCACTCGTTAAAGCAGATTGAGATTTTGTGTGATCGGGTTGCTTGGATTCATTACGGCACGTTAAAAGAAATTGGTGCTACTGAAACGGTGGTTAAGCACTACCGCGAATTTACCAAGTGGTTCAAGGGACAAAGCAAGAAGGAAAAGAAACACTTCCAACGGCAAATGAAAGCCAACCAGAAAGCATTTGATATTGATGCTTACCAGCAACAGGTGATTGAGGAACGACAGGCTAATGATCCGAGCGATCAGAATGTTGCCGCAGAAGTTAAAAAGGACTTCTATGGTTCAGTTATCAGCGAAAAGATGAGTTGGGGTAATCGGTTCTTGACCATCGCAGTGGGAATCGTGTTTGTGTTAGCCTGTCTGATCAACGTTTCAGGGCACTCACTGGGAGACGTGCTACAAAATCCAGGGAATATCGTGCACCCAGAAACAGTTCTCCACGATACCAATGCCACGTCTGGTGTCAAATAATAGAATAATGAGAAAAAAATAGATTCTTATCATTTAACGTGGTATCGTTAAATTACCATTTATTTACCTCTTTAGCTGATTTCCCAATGAATTGGTTAAAGGTTTATCTCTCATTTGGTGAAGACTAAATGGTGGGGGCTGGAAGTTATTTCCGGCCCTTTTTGCGTTGATGACTAACTGTCTTAGGGTCAACGCGGTGTTTAGCGGAAATCATCAAAAATAGAAACGTTTTTCTGAAAAAGTATTGACAGCGCTTACAAATACCGGTATATTATAGCTTGTAAGGTATTAATAATTACCTTCTAATCAATTCTCTTTCTCTCTTATGCCGACCACTGCCATTCCCTGGTAGTGGTTTTGTTTTGTTCGTAGACCGGTTATAATAGATTTATTGCGCGGAGGTGAGAGTGATGAAGAGTCATGAAGTATTTACGTTGATTGAAGAGATAACGCGTTTAGATGGCAGTAAGTATATGGAAATTAGTAATATGGTGCAAAATGGCCGGGCTGAGTTGGCGGTTGAACGGGGACTCATTAAAGAAGTTCGGATTTTACAATTAAACATCGCCCATACGCCACACGTTCAGGCATACGAGGATTATGTTAATGAGCACTATGCGATGCCTGAAGAAGACTTTACTGAGTTTCAGGAATGGGCCAAGCCAGCCGAGATTCAAGAAGAAGTCATGGCAATCTTACATGAAAATCATATTGGATAGGTAACTTAAGTAACTTACTTAAACCGTAACCAGGGATCTTGTTGGTAGATCCTTGGTTTTTTTGGTATGGAGCAATGGGGAGAGGGACGTTAATCGTTTCGTCTATCGGTATATAAACCAAATGTCAGTTTGAACGGCTACAAAATTGTGGTGCTCAACTAATTTTCGTGCTACGATGAATTCGGATTCATAAGTTACATATTTTGTTTTGGGAGGGTATTTCTTATGAAAAAATCTTTAACTGTTATGAGTGCGTTATTAATGCTGGCGAGTGCGGGCGCCGGTATTTCAGTCAATCAAGTGGTTGGTAATCCAGCAACCGCTCAAGCGGCCAGTTTAAACGCCGCTAAGCTGGCAAATGGTCGGTATAGTGTTCAGTTTAAGGTTTACAAGACTGGGACTAACAAACCGTCTGAGGCCGCTCGATACTTAGATAGCACGGCAACCGTTAGTGTTAAGAATAAACAGGCTACAGTGACAATCAAAGCGACTGCTGCTGGGAGCCCTTATATTAAGGCGCTGACTCTGGGAGGCAAGACGGGCACTGTTAAGCAGGCAACGAGTGGTAACACCTATACCTTCACGAAGGTAGATTTAACCAAGACACAAACGATTGGTTTTTCACTGGCTGTGCCAATGAATGGGCAAACCATGACCATGCAAGAAGCAGCAACGCTTCAGTTTAAGACCAACACGCTTAAAGCAACCAGCAAGACCACCAAAAAGGCGGTTGCCTTGAGTACTAAACGGGTTAAAGCGGCTGCTAAGAAAGTATGTGGTACAACGACTAAGGGTGCCAAAGTAACGGTTAAGCATAACCAGACAACCTTGGGCAGGACGACAACTAAAAAGACGGCTTACACGGTTAAACTGAAAAAGGCAGTTAAGAAGAGTTGGAAATTAAAGGTAACCGCTACTAAAGCCGGTTATAAGCCAGTAACTAAGACGGTAACGGTTAAGTAAAACAAGCCATGGCAACCGTGACGGTGACAACGAGATCAAGACGTCTAGTCTGGTCTCGTTGTTTTGTCTAGCATTTAAAAAGATGAGAAACGGGGAGTTTATCAATGAAAGTTCGACAGCAATTCTGGCGGTGGCTCGGTTGTTTGGTACTGATTTGGGCCATCTTTATTGGTTGGTCAGGAACAGCACATGCGGCAGCACTGAGTAATGGGGTGTATCAGGTTCCCATGAAGATTATTAAGGCTGATAGCAATGCAACCTCATCAGCGAATCCGTTCTTCACGGATTCGGCAGTAGCGAGAGTTCAAGATCAACAGACAACGCTTTTGATAACATCTAATGGCGCGCAATATATCAAGTCGATGAAAATCAGTGGTCAACCGGTAACTAAGGTCAAGGCGGTTAACCAGCAAACCATTTATCAGGTGAATCTAACTGGTCAGACGAGCCCATTGACAACAACCTTTAGTTTGACAACGCCGTTGGGGGCAATGAATGAAACGGCCCGGCTAGCATTAGATTGGGAAAAAGCGCAACGACTCAGCACAACAACGGCAACGAGTGAACTATTGGATCAGGCAATGACACTGGCTGATACGGCAAAAAGTAGCAGTCAGGCAAGTTCTCAGGACAAGTCTTCGCAGCAGACAACCCCAACGATAACCACAAAGACGAGTACGGCCCAAACGGCTAAAGCAACTGCTAAGACTGAGTACTGGCGGTATCAAGTGCTGCAGGGAACAAAAATGAAGAAATCCGAAGCAGATCAATACTATACGGATCTTGCCAAGGTTACCCCAACTAATCAAGGCTATCGCGTGACACTAACAGTCAAGTATGCCAAGTCATTAAAGTTAGGGAGTCGGGCGGTTGTGCCTGAATCAATCAATCGAATGGCACCGCAGCAGGTGAGCTATGGTCAAACGGCTAAGGCATATACCATGCAGTATAGTTTTAAGGTCGCTAATCGACAAGACTTAGCCAGTCAATTGATACCCGGAAAGATTCACGTGACAGTACCAGTTATGTCGATCAGCGAAACCTTTCCGATTCGCTTCCGGTTTGCCAGCAGTGGTTCGGCAGATCAGACTCAGGCGGCAACCGTTGCTGCATTACCGAAAACCACTGAACAGACAACTGCAGCAACAGCGCCATCCACTACGCACCACGCCGCAGCTAAGGCAACGTTGCCCAAGACGGGCGAACAGCAATCTTCATGGTCGATGTTGGGCTGGTTGGGACTCATCGCTTGTGGTTATGTATTAGGGGGGAAACAACGTGAAACAGCAGATTAAGAATTGGCTATGTGTCGGATTATTTGCGCTCTTATTTTTGTGGTTAATTCCAACCCCGGCACACGCACAATCAATCGATTATGCGGCGTTAAAGTATGGAACCAAGCAAACGTCAATGGCGAGCGGCTACTTTGTTCATCCGGCGACGGTAACGGTGAGAAATCATGCTTATGTGGTTACGATGGATATTAAGACAGCTAAAAAGCTGACTAATTGGCCGGTCAAGGTATTGTCTGTTGACGGCCAGACACCAACCAACGTGCGCAAGGAAAAGGATTCGGCAGGTAACTCGCATTTATATTATTCATTCACGACGACCAATTTAAAACGGGCGGTTACGGCTAAGCTCGCGATTAATGTACCAGACGTTTACCGCGCTAAGCATTTGATTACTTTTAAATTTCAAACAGCCCATCTGCCGGCACTGACCCAAGCAAAAACGGCAGCAACGGTGAAAAAAGTACCAGCAGTCAAGGCATCAAAAAAGGCGAACACATCAACTGCCAGTTCAACGTCAGCGGTCAAGCCAACCAAGTCGGTTCGCCATCAGCCAAAGGCCAAGGAGCAACCGACAACGTCATCAAGCTCGTCAAGTCATCAGCCAAGTGCGAAGACCTCAGTTAACCAGCAGTCCGCCACTAATGCGGATCGCGTTCCCCAACAGAGCACGCATTGGGGCCGGTTAATTGGTGGTGTCGTAGCGATTTTGGTCGTTGTCGGTGGCGGTAGCTGGTGGTATGTTGGCCGACATTAGGAGGAAAAGCAAATGCGAAATCCTAGAAAAATTGGCTTAGTAACACTGGCTGTGCTCGTACTCTGTGGAATAATTGGTGGTGGCCTGGCTTGGCGTCAGCAATATCGGCAACAGAACCAGCCACGAATTGTGGCCACAACCTATGCCATCGTGCAAATTGCGGCCAAACTTCATTTACCATTAGTGGGCGTTCCGACGACGGCTAATACGATGCCCAAACAGTATCAGCATGTCACTAAGGTGGGTAGCCCAATGAATCCCAGCGTAGAGAAGATTGCAGCGCTGAAACCGACCGTGGTGTATTCGGTGACCACGTTGGATGATCAGTTTGGGGCAGCCTTTAAGACCCAACACGTTACGCCGCACTTTTTAGATTTGACGAGTGTTGGTCATTTGCAGACAACGCTGACGCAGTTGGGACAACGGTACCAGCGCCAGTCGGCTGCAGCTAAACAAAATCGGTTGATTAACCAGGCAAAACAGCGGGTCAAGCAACGAGCGCAACGACAAAAAGCACCACGGGTATTAGTCCTTATGGGCTTGCCGGGTGCCAGTTATATGATTGCTACCAATCGGTCCTATGTGGGTGATTTGGTCCGATTAGCCGGTGGTCAAAATGTGTTTACGAGTCAGCATCAAGAATACCAGCAACCAAACGACGAAGCTATTCAAAAGGCTAATCCACAGGTGATTTTACGTTTGGCCCATGCCATGCCAACTATGGTGACCAAGCAATTTAACCAGGAATTTAAGTCTAACCGGATGTGGTCGAAGATGGCGGCGGTTAAACACCACCGTGTCTATGATCTAACGGAACCGACATTTGATGCGACGGCCAATATGCAAGTTGTCGCAGCGCTAAATCAGGTGAGTCGCTGGCTCTATCCCCAGGAGGTGCCAGCATGAAGCAACATGCAGGTTGGTGGTATACCGGAATCTTAGGCTTACTGCTGGTGACGATTGTACTAGCGATGATGGTTGGCACCACCTGGCTAGGCATTGCGCAGATTTTCCGCGCCGTGACACGACCGGCAAGTTCAGATTTTACGACCGTGTTTACATTACGGGTGCCACGAATTCTAAGCAGTCTAATTTGTGGTGGAAGTTTAGCAGTCGCCGGGGCCCTGTTTCAAGCGGTTTTTCGTAACCCAATTGCCGATCCCAGTATTTTAGGGGTGAGTGCGGCAGCTAATTTTTTCAAATTAGGGGGCGCTCTGTTGTTGCCCGCCATGTGGGGCCGCAATTGGTTCTTCGCTCTGGGGGGCGGTTTAGTCGCCTTGGCCATTTTAACCAGTGGGCGCGCATTAGCTGATCCCTACCGCTTGATTATTGTTGGGGTGGCTTTGGATGCAACCTTTGTGGGCCTGCAACAGTTACTCAGCAGCGGGGCGACACAAATCAGCTCCAGTACGTTTAATGGTATGACGTGGTCAGAGACTACCGTGCTCTTGATTTTGGGGGTTATCGGGCTGATAGGGGCCTTGTTGATTGCACCTTGGGCCAATTACCTAAAGTTGACTGATACGGCACTGAGCCACGTTGGTGTGCCCGTCAGCGTTATTCGCTGGAGTCTGCTGCTATTAGGCATGTATTTGGCGGTTAGTGTTACCGCAGTCGTGGGCGCGATTCCCTTTGTCGGCATCGTCGTCCCCAATATTGCGCGACGCTTAGTCGGACATGATTATCAGACGGTCTTGCCGTTTTCAATGCTGGCGGGCGCTTGGCTGATGTTAGCAGCAGATACGTTGGGACGAACGGTTATTAGTCCCAGTGAGATTTCGGCAGCGACGATGATGGCGATTATCGGTGGACCGTTTGTGATTCTGTTACTACAACGGGGGCGAGGATTTTATGGAATGTCGACACGTTAGTTATCATTATCCACGGCAAAAAGGTGGTCTCACTGCGTTATCTGGCAACTTGCCGACTGGAAAAATCACCACGATTATTGGCCCGAATGGAGCAGGAAAGTCAACGCTATTACAGCTGTTGGCAAGACAATTGTTGCCTCAATCCGGGGAGATTCGTTTGGCCGATCAACCGCTGGCTCATTGGACCACCAAACAGCTGGCCCAACGAGTGGCAATGGTCACCCAACATCATCAGCTATATGATGAGTTGATGGTTCAGGAGGTTGTTGCCATGGGACGGTTACCATATCATAGCTTATGGCAAACGGTGCCGTTTCATGAGGTGCAGCCTTATTTGGCGCAAACGGGGTTACTTGCTTTAGCCGATCAGTTCATGCAAGATTTGTCAGGTGGTCAACAGCAACGTGCGTGGCTAGCCGCAGCTTTGGCTCAGGAACCGGCCGTTTTGCTGCTGGACGAACCGACCACGTATTTAGATGTACACTATCAGCAGACCCTGATGACGCAGTTGCAATCGTTGGCGGCTAAGGGCATGACGATTGTTCAGGTGCTACATGACATCAATCAAGCTTTTCGGGTGAGTGACTGGTTGTGGCTATTGAATGATGGTCGTTTGGCCGCCAGTGGAACTCCGACCCAATTGCGTGATCCACAACTGCTAGAGCGGGTGTTTAATACCGCTGTGGAAGTGGTCACGGTACCGCGATTTGGACCTTATATCGTGCAATTGCCTAATTAGATTATGTGAAATTTAAAAAATGAGTACCCGCGAAATGAAAGGTTTCGTAGGTGCTCATTTTTAGTTGGTCAATGACTCTCCGCCTTGATTTGATTGATTCGTTCAAATAAAATACCATCGCGTAAACCGGCGTTGGAAAAGGTAATTAACTGTGAATCAAGTAGGCGCATTAGCAGGGCAACCGGGACTAAGCCACCGACGATAATGTCTGCTCGGTCCTTGGAAAGCCCTGGCACCTTTTTTCGTTCAGCCAGGTTGAGACCAAGTAGCTGCGTTAAGGTGTTATAGACATCGGTGGCGGTTAATTTGTAACCATGGATATCTTCTACGTTTAAGAAATTTTTCTTACGGCGATTAATTTTAGCCAATGTTCGATTGGCACCGCCTAAACCAATAATCGGTAAGTTGGTCGCTTCGCGTAACCACCAAACATCGTTGAAGACGTTGTTAACAAACGTCATGGCGGAGAAAAGCGAGTCGGCTTTAATCCGATCATTTTCTAAATAAGCTTGAGATAACGTGACAGATCCTAGGGGGATTGATACCACGTGTTTCATCTGGCGATTCTGAACCAAGATGAGTTCGGAAGACGCGCCCCCAGTATCGACCAATAAGCCGTTGACGATCGGGAGTGTATGAATAACGCCCAGATAGTCGTAGCGCGCCTCTGTTGCGCCAGAGATCACCTTAAACGTCAATCCCAGCTGGTCTTTAACTTGCTTGAGAAATTGCTTTTGGTTCGTAGCTTGGCGAACGGCTGCCGTAGCCACAGCCACAATGCGGGGATGATCGAGCTTATCATAGATGGCCTTAAACTCACTTAACGCCGCTAGTGTCCGCTCAATAGCCGCGGGTTGTAACTGCTGATCAACGCCCATATTTTCTGATAGACGGACGTAACGTTTTTCAGCCGCTAAGGTATGGTGATCGCCGGTATCATCAAGGTTACTGATGGTCATCCGGACAGAATTGGATCCAAGATCAATGACGACTAAAGTTTCCATATTATTCAGGACTCCGATCAATTGGGGATTGTGGTTGATTCTTAGGGCTTAGCATTGGTTTAAATTGATGTGTGCCAGATTGATTAGTGGCGGTTGGCTTAGCTGCTAAACGTTGCTTAGTTGCTTCTGCCATGAACGTGGCTTGGGCATCAAGGGCGTCCAGTCCCCGTCGATCAACACGAGTGAAGGTCCGGTCAGCGAGTAAGACCCGGGTCTTCACATTATCTTGCCATAGGGTATCAAAAATGGCAAAGACCCGCTGACGTAAATCAGCCTGTAGAATCGGGAAGAGTAATTCTACTCGGCGGTTAAGGTTACGCGTCATGAGGTCCGCACTAGACAAATAGACTTGGGGATCACCGGCATTAGCGAAGGCATAAATGCGGCTATGTTCCAAATAGCGGCCGACGATGGAGTGGACTTCAATGTGGTCGCTGACTTTAGGAATCTCGACGTTTAAACAGCAAATCCCGCGGACAATTAGTTTGACATGAACGCCAGCATGCGATGCTTCGTAAAGCTTCGCAATCATGGCTGAGTCTGATAGGGAGTTCATCTTCATTTCAATCCAAGCGGGTTGACCAGCCTTAGCGTTAGTAATTTCCTGATTAATTTTAGCAGTGATAAAATGCCGGATACCATCAGGAGACATGTGGAGCTGGTGAAAGTAGGGCGGTTCCGAATAGCCGGATAGCATATTAAAGATATTTGAGGCGTCGATGCCCATGTCCGTATTAGTTGTCATGAGCCCCATATCTGTGTAGAAATGGGCCGTAACATCATTGTAATTACCAGTGCCCATGTGCATGTAGCGACGAATTCCATCGGCTTCACGACGGACGATGAGGGCCAACTTACAGTGGGTCTTAAGGCCAATGAGGCCGTAGATAACGTGGCATCCCATCTTTTCAAGTTGCTGGGCCCAATGGACATTATTTTCTTCATCAAAGCGGGCTTTGACTTCCACGAGAACGGTGACTTGCTTGCCGTTTTGAGCTGCTCGCCCAAGGTATTTAATGATCGGTGAGTTAGCCGAAACTCGGTAGAGTGTCATCTTAATGGCGAGCACATCATCATCTGCTGCTGCCTGGCGAATCAATTCGGTAACGGCGCCAAACGTGTCGTAGGGATGGTGGACCAATACATCATGTTGGCGAATGGTTTTAAATACATCATCGTCAGGCGTGAAACCCGGCGTGCGATTGGCGGTGAATGGCGCGTAACGTTCGTTATCGTGATCGCTAATCTGCTTGGTTAGTTGGCTCAGAAAAGTGAGATCGATGGGTCCGCTGATCTCATAAACGGCATAGTCTGCCACGTTAAGCGCGTTGATGAGTCGCCGTCGCAGCGCTGGGCTGATACCATTTTCCACTTCGAGTCGAACCGCACCGCCGTGTTCTCGTCGTTTGAGTTGCTGTTCAACTTCCTTTAGGAGGTCCGAGGTGTCTTCTTCCGCAACATCGAGATCCATATCGCGAATAACCCGGTAAGTTGAAGCTTCCTTAACTTGATAGCCGATAAAGAGATTGCCAATAAAGGTTTTAATCACATCCTCTAACATCATGAAATCGTTAGGGGCACCAGGTAAACGCACCGTTCGGGGGAAAATATCGGGTACTTGAACCGTTGCGAAGCGTTTATCTTTTTTATCCCCATTCTTATAGAGACGCAGGGCAATATTCAGTGTGTTATTGCCGATAAACGGGAATGGTCGGGAGCTGTCGACGGCCATCGGGGTCAAAGCGGGCGACAGTTCATCGTTGAAATACTTTTCAATAAACCGTGTTTGTTGTGGTGTTAAGTCCTGGGGTGTCAAAACGTGTACGTCTAAATTGCCAAGTGCTGGTAATAACATGCGATTTAGCGTGGAATACTGTTTGATAACTTGGTCATGCGCTTTGGCATTGACTGCCAGCAATTGATCCTTAGCGGTCATACCGGAAGCATCGGGTTTGGGGTAATTGACAGCGGCAAGCTTGGATAGGGATGCCACTCGGACCATAAAGAATTCATCAACGTTGCTTTGGGTGATTCCCAAGAAGCGGACGCGTTCGAGTAGAGGATTAGTTTTATCCCGGGCTTCTTCCAAAACCCGATCGTTAAAGTCTAGCCAGCTTAATTCGCGGTTGGTATAGTACTGCGGGAGTGTGAAGTCGAGTGTCATTTGTGTAATCTCCTTTGTTTTAGTACTGGCTGTAAGCCGAAAACATCCGTAAAGAATTTAGCTTTATAAGTAAAGGCCCAATGAATCAGTGACAGTTCATCATCACTGAAAACCGTGATAATCACACGATCAGCTCGAACGGACACCGAAATTTTTTGAATCGTTTGTTGGTGGGCATCGTCTAAAGCATCAGCTAACCGTAAGATAGCTGATAATTTGGCGACGACTAAGCGTTTATCACTATCTAATTGTTGAAAATGGGCCAGATCCTCACCAGGGGTCCGGGTGCTGTGGTAACGGGAGACTGCAGCGATAATTTGCGTCTCTTCTTGTGATAATCCAAGTAAATCGGACTGTTTCAAAACATAATCTGAGTGTAAGTAATGCTGGTGGGTATCAATAAATCCGCCAATGTCGTGAACAATCGTCGCCACTTCAAGTAATAAACGGTCACGTGTGGTTAGATGATGTAAAGCCCGTAGCTGATCGAATAAATGTAGCGCAAAGCGGCGCACCAACTCCATATGGTGCGGTTCTACGCGATAGCGTTGCGCTAGATCTTCAGCGGAAGCCAAAATTTGGTTTTCAAAGTGGGCTGTTTTATGATAACCCGCCATAATTGCTTGATTGGTCGTTAATCCGTCAATGATGTTGAGGTTAACCAGTTGGATTTTCTCAGCGTGAACGACGGTTAGCAATTTTTTGATTAGCAAAACGACAGGCAAAATTAGTTCAACGTTTTCTTCGGTGAGATGAAGCCGTTCCATCAGGTATTGATCGGAAGCCCCGGCGACCTCCCGACTGAACTGATTGAAGTCGTCAAGAGTCAATGGGGCACTGATAGCACCCTGCGGAATGAAGTATGCATTTAGCGGTTCGGCACCAATTAAGATAACCTGATTGGAAACGGTCTGCAAATCGGCCGGCAAAAAGCGATAGAAGTCATCCACTTTACTATTGATGTAATCATCCAAGACATCGACTGGATTTGGGGCCGTTGTCCGTAAATCTTGCAGAACTTCTTTAATCCGCACTGGTCCTAACTTCATATTGTGAGATGCTACAAGTTGTTCTTGTGCGAAAAAGGAAAGCGTCGTGCTGCCAGAATTTAAGCCGATAATTGCGGCATGGTGTTTGACCAGATGATGATAATGGTCGAACTTTAAGGCTACGGCTTCATTGCGCACGAAGGATTCCTCGCCCCACGAGAGCCATTCGATGTGTAGACCAGTACGAACATAGAGCTGATCTCGAATAAACTCAGCATTAGGTGCTGAAGATAATGCCTGTGAGCCCCAGAGTTGATAGTGGGTGACACCGTAGTCTTTAATGATTTGTAAGAAGCCGCGTAGTGCTTCAGCGGCCTCGGCAACCGTTTCAAAATCAATGTCTTCGTGATTGTAAATATTTTCCCCAATAGCGACGGTTGATTTGACGCGTTCCACTTGGGTACCAGATTTTAAGTTAACAATGGATAGCTCAATACTTGAGACGTTGACCAGCATTGCTCCAAAATAGTCATCAGCCATGGTCATTCAACTACTTTCTCTTAAAATTTAGTCAGTAAAAACTTGATTGTCCATAATAACCCGTTCCAAATGTTTTTCGGTGCGCTGGTTCTCTGGTGGTAAGGCCAGATAGTCCCCATACATCCTAGTTAAAATCGTAGCATAGTTTCGGGGAACCTGAACCTGCAAGTGCTCAAAGGGAACGGTGGTTAGGTCGCTTAGTTCCGCAACCGTGAAGACTTCCTTGGCATAGGCGTATTGGGAGGACAAATTTTTGACCTGCGGCAGCGTGATTTCTGCTTGATATTGGGTCATCACGGCCTGACGTTCTGCCTTAAGGGCGTTAACACTGGTTAATTGTTCTGAGCTGAGCGGACCTTGAAGCTTGCGAAGCGGGTTATCCACCAGATGATAGCGTAGTTGGAGCAAGATCCGCGTATTTAGCAGCTGAAACTTGGTCGACTGCTTTTGTTGAGCGCTAGTGTCTTGGGGAATTCGATCTAAGGGAAAGATGTCAATGAAAATACCTTTACGGGCGTTGTTGACATTACGCTTCTCCTCAATATAGGTGCGGCGATCTAGCAGTTTAGCGTAGCTCAGGCCGTAGTTTTCATCACTAGTGGGCGTTTGTAAAAAGTAGGGACTATCTGCTAGATGAGTAGGGGCCGCAGCAAGGAGTTGGTCATAATCGGCGCGTAAGAGACCGACGTCAACATCATCATCCCATGGAATGAAGCCTTGATGGCGGATTGCGCCCAATAATGAGCCGCCCATCAAAAAGTAAGGGAGACCAAGCTGATGGCAAAGCTGATCCAGTTGGGCGAGATTACCGAGTTCAACTTGGTGAATACGTTCAATTAAAGTGGGCATGATAGATTCCTTTCTAGGGTTAAGTTAAGGGATAGTGGCTTTGATGAATAATCTGGTGGTGAGTATCCTTGAATGTAACGGTGATGGGCTGGCTAGTCTTAGGCTCAAAGGTGGCTAAACCGGTAACGGTTTTACCAGGTGCCACATCCATGACTGTACGATTTAGTTTGTTATTGTCTTGCGTTTGATTAGTAGTAAAGGCCAAGTTGCCAGTTTGCAGTTGGTGGCCGCTTTGTTGCGCACTGACTGCACTTTGCCAGATGTCGTTGGGGATGATGGACTTGGCTTGATGATTGGTCACCGAATAGTACAGGACGAATAAGTTGCGATTAGCCGTTGAACTAGCAGTGACTTTACTCCCCGTTAGGCTGAAGGTGACATCTTTAATCGTAAAGCGTTGTTGCTTAAAAGTGGCCGTTGGTGCTTGTGAGGCTGCTTGCGATGAGGTTGTTTGACTGGAACGCGACGTAGCAGTTTGATGGCCGGGTTCCTGTTGACTAGATAGCTGTTTTTGGCCACAACCCGTCAATAAAAATAGTGTCCCCAATAAAATTATTTTGCGAGATAACATGAAAATTCCCCCTAAGCGAACTTATGTCTATTTTAGCATAAGGTTGGTCCAGACCACCGGTAAAAGACTGGTATTTGATAAGGGTAAATGCTAAGATAAAAAACGTATTTTTAGAAATGTAGGTGGGGTAATCATGGTTGAGCAGGAACAACCGTTGCTGGACGCTTTTATTGATGTCTACATGAGTTCGTTGAAATATTTAGATGAATTTATTTCCGAACCAGCGCAGGCCTTTCACTTGTCTTTTGAACAGTATCTGATTCTCCGGGAAATTACGCAGAACGATCAGGTGACACTGATGGATATTGCCAGTAAACGGCAGGTAACACGCAGCGCTATTTCGCGGCAAATCAAGGTGTTGTTGAAAGCAGGCTATTTGCAACAACAACCAGATGAAAACGATCGGCGCCGGCTGTACTTGTTGGTGACGCCGACGGGTGCTAAAGCGGAGCGTGCTATTCGCCAACGAATCAACCAACGCTTTCAAGGGTGGCTGGATGTTTATGGTGATCAACGGGCTCACGAGATCCTCGACTTTATCCGTGATTTTAGCCAAGTGACGCAAATGAAAAAATAACGCTATGTCGCGTTTAACTACTAGGTGACGACTGGTGGAGAGAAGGAGATTGAAGTCAATGAGCAAAAAGCGCATGAGCGATGAAGAAGAAAAGCGCTGGCGCAAGATTGTCTTCATGGATGATGCACATGCTGACAAGACCGTCCGCAAGACACGGCCATACGTATATGGCGAAGAGCCAATGAAGCAATCGTGGTGGGAGCGCTTAACAGCGCGCTTCAGTCGGCGTTAACGTAAAAAGCAGCAACTCGCTGGTAGGACTAGCGGGTTGTTGCTTTTTTAGCGTTAATTAATGGACAATTGGAGGAGCTGGCGAGAATTCCTGAACTAACTTGACCTGAACGTTGTCACTACCGCTCATGAGCTTCGCTACAGGGCACCGGCGCTCAGCCAGATCAACCATTGCCTTAGCTGTATCCAGGTCAACGCCGGGAAGCTTAATTTCTGCGGTCACGTAAAACTGTAGGCCCCGTCGGTCGCGAGCCATCTCAACAATTGTGTGGACCTGCGAGGTGTGTGGGAGATCCCGTCGCTGTTCAATTGCTTCCAAGGTGGCATTTAGGCAAGTGCTTAAAGCCAGCCCAACGAATTGCTCAGGATTGGCACCCGGTTGATCGTTGGACGGACTGCTAGTTAAAACATCTAAGCCACCGGGAATATAGGAGTGACTTTCTAAGCCATCATCGTTAATGGCAACGGTTCGATAGAGTGGTGGAAACTTTTCGCGATCAATAGCCAAAAGACCAACTTCTTTCTGTATATTTACCCCTAGATTACGCCGGTTAAGAAAAAAAGACAATTGTTTTACTTATAAATGTAAGGGTTTGCGTAATAGCTACACCAGTGACAATTTTAGCTGGTAATGAGTGGGCGTGATTAACGCTATATCGGACAACAACCGGTTGCGTGTGATAACTATACCAATTTTAAAAATTAACGTTATTGGTTTTAGAGATATTGACTTGAAAGCTTGCTCTGTAGGTAAATGGGTTTATGTAGAAATTTTGTACTTTTTTGGCCGATAGGGTAGACCGCTACCAAATTAATGCTTATAATGTAAGGGACAAGCAGTAGAAGATTGGCGAATTGAGTTTGGGGGGAGCCAAATGTTAAACGAAAAGCTGTCAAATGAACAGAAACGGTTCCAAATGATTACTTGGCGGGCAAAGCAACACGGCGCACAGGTTGTGGAGGGCGATTTGATGCGCCAATTCACGGCAACCGTCGCTGAACAAAAGGCGTTACTTGCTAATGTACATCAACAACGGACAACATCTGTGAGCTAACACCGCGGATAATTAACTAACTAGACCTAACCCTGATTGGCGAGCATGACTCATGATAGGCAACTGTGCAATTCATTGAGGAGGTAAGGCTGATGAAACATCCAATGAGCTATTATGGTTACTATGTGGTCGGTGGTATCTTTGTGGGCATTATGGCTTTTGCAATCGTCCGCTTGGTTGAATTATGGTTGGTTGTTAGTAATATGTAAGTCACTTAAGCAATTGAACTTAAATACGTGCGGCACCTGTAAAGGATACCGCGCGTATTTTTTGAATGAAAATAAAAAAGCTAGTTACGATGGACGCAACCAGCAGAATAGAGGTATGTGTACGGCCCCAACGGTGTTAATAATGGCTAAATGTCAATTAACTCCTCCAACGATTGAAAGCCCGTAGCAGGTTCTCACCTGAATATGTGTCTTCATTATAACGTGTGGTGGTAGTTCTGTAAACCACAAATTTAAGGATATCTTTAAATGAGTTGGCTTAACAGAATAATTAAGGTGACCAGTGCGGGAAAACCTTGAAGCCAGAAAATTTGTCGCTTGACCGTCAAACTACCATAAAGTGCCACAATAACGATGAATCCCAATAGAAGGGCCGTCGTTATTAAACTGGTGGGCATCGGTAATAGCCATTGAGCTAGAATCAAAATGACAGCTAGCATCCCATTATAAATGCCTTGATTGGCTAGTGCTTTTTGCGCAGGAACCTGACGAACGAAGGTTATGGGCATCCCAAAAGCCCGCGCTTGTTGTTCTGGGCGTCCCCACATTTCCAGTGCCATGATGCCCAAATGCTCGATAGCAATGAGATAAATTAAAATTGTTAAAATTTCCAACATGATAATTGCCTTCCTTTGTAAGACTGAGTATAGTTATAGTATAACTTAATAATGATGTGGGTTTCCACTCGTTAACATTTAAAAACATTATCGACTTTAAGCTATTTTTTAGTTTGGCGTGTAGAATAATTAGGTGAGGATATTTGTCAGGGGAGCTTGGGTTATTTCTGGGGAGAACAGTAACCTATTATAAACTTTAAGAAAACGAATGGAGGAAATTCCCATGAGACTCCTTGACTTAACTGGACAACAATTCGGCAGACTGACGGTTATCCGTCGTGACGGCACTGCTAAAAATGGTAATGCGACTTGGTTGTGTAAATGTAACTGTGGTAATTTGGTGACTGTCGATAACTATCGACTGCGCCATGGGATTACGGTGAGTTGTGGGTGTTATCGCCGTGACATTAGTAAAGAACGGTTGACCAAGGACCCCCGAACGCGTGAACAGATTGGCAATGCGATGAATTTACCATTAGTTAATGGGAGCAACGTTGCCGCATTGACTAAACTCAGCTCGCGTAATATCTCGGGTGTGATCGGTGTTAGTTTTGATAAACGATCGGGTAAATGGGCTGCTCGTCTATTTTATCATGGACGCTACATCTTAAACCAGACTTTTACAGACTTTGATGAAGCGGTAGAAGCGCGGCGTCGAGCTGAAGAACAATTAACTCAAAATGATGACGTTCAATTAAAAGCCTCTGCTGAAGGCTAAGTAGGCACAATCAACAGAATAATAGAAGCCAAAAAAGGGTCGCCATTGGGCGATCTTTTTTGGTGGAGAATAATGTTTGACGGTAGCTGAGCAGCTCGGTATGCTGAGACTAGAGAAAAGAGAGGAAGAGATCGAATGGCTTATCGGGAAGAAGCAGATACTTTAGGGACGGTGAAGGTGCCAGCCGAAGCTCTGTGGGGCGCCCAAACGGAACGTAGTCGCCACAATTTCACAACGGGCCCCACGATGCCGATGGCGGTGATTCGAGCACTTCTACATTTGAAGCGGGCAGCAGCAATCGCTAATCGTGATTTAGGTAGTTTACGCGAAGCTAAAGCACAACTGATTGTTCAGGCGATTGATCAGTTGTTGGCATTGCCGGATGAGAAATTACAGGCCGATTTCCCGTTACGAGTCTATCAAACCGGTTCGGGAACCCAAACAAATATGAATGTGAATGAAGTGATTGCCCATCAAGCCACCAACTTAGCACCCACCAGTGGTATTTTGCCGAATGATGATGTTAATCAAAGTCAAAGCTCTAATGATACCTTTCCAACGGCGATGGCGGTGACTGCCTATGATGCGATTCACCAGCTAGTGCCAGTCGTACAGAGGTTGATTGATGAATTGGCCCAAAAGCAAGCAGATTACTGGCGAGTCGTTAAGATTGGCCGGACTCATCTGCAAGATGCCACGCCCCTCACATTTGGTCAAGAAGTGAGCGGCTGGGTAAGTATGTTGACGCATGATCTGCAGTATATTCAATCTTTGATGCCAACACTATTGGAGCTACCAATTGGTGGTACGGCGGTCGGCACGGGATTGAATGCGGCTCCGGGATTTGCTGTAGCTGTAGCGACACAATTACAACAGGCGTATGGCTACCCATTTACGGCTAAGACCAATAAGTTTTTTGGGTTAGCGGCTCATTCGGGGTTAACCGTTGTTCACGGAGCGGTGAAAACGTTAGCCGGTGATTTGTTGAAAATCGCTAATGACGTGCGTTTTTTGGCGAGTGGGCCTCGAGCCGGTTATGGGGAACTGAATATTCCGGCCAATGAGCCGGGGTCGTCGATCATGCCAGGCAAGGTGAACCCCACGCAGGCAGAAGCCCTCACGATGGCGGCGACACGAGTCATGGGAAACGATGTCACGATTAGTCTGGCGGCGTCGCAGGGTAATTTTGAAATGAATGTTTATAAACCAGTAATTATTGCAACCTTTTTGGAATCAACGACGTTGTTAACTGGGACAATTCAAGGCTTTACGGACCGATTGGTTCACGGATTAACGGTTAACCAAGACCGGATGAGAAATCTGGTTGATGAATCCCTAATGACGGTAACGGCGTTGTCGCCACACATTGGGTATCACGCCAGTGCGCAAATTGCCCAGATGGCCGAGCAGCAGAATTTGACGTTACGTGCAGCGGCTTTGCAGTCAGGAGAAGTGACGGCGGCACAATTTGACAAATGGGTCGATCCATTGGCAATGACTAATGTTGACCGACCGGATTAGATGAGATTTAACCTTAAGCCAGCTCGAGCAGAAGCTGGCTTTTTCAATCAGTCAAAAAAATGTGACCTTTCTGAAAGTTATTCGTTGACTATGTGGGGAGGAGAAAAGTATGGATTTGGAGCAGTATGCGGTAGTAAATAGCCATAAAATGAAAATTTGATTAAAAAGTCTTGACTATTTTATCATCAAATAATAATCTTATAGGCAAGCAGTGGTCTTAAATAGATGATAACTAAGATGATTGGTAACTAAAATGTCCTTAACGGAGCTGAGTCTGTGGGGACATTTTTTAATACAACTAGTCGTTGAGGTGTGGAGGATGATTAAATGACAATGACTTTGAAACAGGCTGTTGAGCAGGCATTGGTCGCAGATCACGATCGATTGGCAGCATATCTAAAACTAGAAACGGTGTCAGCCCAACACCGAGAAATTGACGAGACTGTCGATTTTCTAGAGCAAGCCTTTAAGTCTGTTGGGACAACGGTCACGGTTTGGCGAGATGTCGCCGGTAGTCATCCGTTTGTTTTTGCCACGTTACCGGCGGGACCCACGGGTAATGCGGATAAGACATTCTTGTTTTACAACCATTACGATGTACAGCCGCCGGAACCGTTGGACGAGTGGCAAACAGCGCCGTTTGATTTAACCGAAGTTGATGGCAAATATGTCGCGCGTGGCGTATCTGATGATAAGGGGGAACTGATGGCCCGCCTCTCAGCAGTCAAGGCCCTGCAAGCAACGTCGGGTCTGCCGTGTAATTTGAAATTTATTGTGGAAGGTGAAGAAGAAATTGGCAGTCCTCGCATCGCTCCGATGGTCCAGCAACATGCCGCTGAATTGGCGGCTGACGTAATTGTTTGGGAAACGAGTGGCAAGGATGCTGATGAAAATTTTGATATTACTTGCGGTGTGAAGGGAATCATGAGCTTTGAGTTGCGCGTTAAGACGGCAGAGAAAGATTTGCATTCATCATTAGCCGCTTATGCGGATAACGCGGCTTGGCGGTTAACGCGAGCACTGGCGTCGTTGCGTGGCCCGGATAATCGAGTTCTGGTTGCGGGATTTTATGATGATGTGCGTGCGTTGACGGCGGAAGAGCAACGGGCAACCGCGGCTTTACCCTTCAACGAAACCACGACTCGAGAAAATTTCGGTCTCAAACGGCCATTGGTGACAACTGACCCGGTAGCCGCGTTGGTTAATGCAACCACGATGACTATTAATGGGTTGTCGAGCGGGTATGAAGGCGAAGGAGTTAAGACGGTACTGCCGAAACAGGCCACGGCTAAATTGGATTGTCGGTTGGTTCCAAACCAGGAACCGAAGAAATTGGCTCAGTTAATCCAAGCTCAGTTAGTGCGAAATGGATTTGAAGACGTTGAGGTAGTTTATCTGTTAGGTGAAAAGCCATTCCGGTCGAAGTTAACAGATCCATTTGTACAGTTGGCTGTGAAGACAGCGGCTAAGATCTATGGGGATCGGGTAAAACTAGTACCGAATGCAGCCGGAACGGGTCCGCAAGTCTTCTTTGGGGAAACATTACAGGCACCAATCGTGGCTTTTGGAACAACCTGGGCTGGGTCCGGTCCTCATGCACCTAACGAGAACATCCGAATTGCTGATTATCAACAAGATGCCTGGTACACCGCAGAAGTGTTGCGAGATTTTGGGATGGAATAAGAGCGTAAATGTAGTGATATTAATAAAACGCTGACTCCATACTTAGAGGAATCAGCGTTTTATTAAGGAATCAAGAATGTTAACAAATCAGAAATGAATAAGATTGATACAGTTCTGATGGTCTGATTGATAGGCACGAATTTGTTTGAGTATCGTTAGCAATAATGTTTATAATTAGATAAACAAGAACAGAATGGAGTAGGTTAGAAATGGCATATTCGATGAAGGACATCGCTAAGGAGGCCAATGTTTCGTTAACAGCTGTGTCATTAGTATTGAATAATAAAGAAACACGGGTTTCAGCAGCCAAAAAAGCAGAAATCAAAAGAATTGCAAAACGTATGAATTATCGGCCTAACTCTGCGGCTGTTTCGTTAAGCAAAAATATTAGTTACAATATCGCATTGATTGTGCCAGACATCACAAATCCCTTTTTTGCGCGAATTGTCCGTGAGATTACAACCTTTCTGAATAAAAAAGGATATGGAACACTGCTGATTGACAGTGAAAATTCTTATAAAAATGAAAAAGCGGCGCTACAAAATTTGATTTCTCGAGGCGTTGATGGCATTTTGCTAGTCCCCTCTAATGAGATTTTTTCGAAAAATGAAGCAGAAGTAACAGATCTTTTACAAAACATAGCGAAACCGTTGGTGTTGCTCAATGCCTACACGGATCGAGATGTCAGTTATGTTAATTTTGATAATACCAAAGGTGCAGAAATGGCCACACAAGAGTTAATCAAATATGGGCATCAACAAATTGGGTTTATTCGGGGGGAAGATAATTTTATAAATGCTCTTGAACGCTATAAAGGGTATGAGAAAGTACTCAAAAGAAATGGTATTCCTTTAAATAAAAAACTTGTATTTAAAGGGGACTATAGTATGGCGAGCGGCTATCGATTGGCGCCTAAAATTATGGAAAATACTGAATTAACGGCTATTGTGAGTTCAAATGATCTTATGCTCTTTGGTGTAATTAAATGGACTAAAGAACACCAAATCCCAATATTTAAACGATTATCAATGATTGGTTTTGATAATACGCCCTACACGGAAATCTTGGAAGTTCCACTAACAACTATTGATCAAGATATTGAGAAAATGGCAACTGAAGCTAGTGATCTGTTGTTAAGAATGATTCAGACTAAGAAAAAAATTGTGAAAAGAATTATTATTGCTCCTATTTTGATTCGTCGACAATCTGTCTGGGAGCGTCACTGTTAATATGTTTTCACGAATATTTGAAGAAGTGTAAAAATTTTTTCTTGAGAGAATCGGCCAAGTCTAACTTGACTTTTAAAAACGGCATGATAAGATTGGTTCAAAATGATAGCGCTTGCAAGCGTTATTTATTTTTTTGCTTTGATAAAGCGCTTTACCATTCGATTTAAACCATCTTTAATTTGTGCGCACAATTAAAGAATCAACACTAATTAAAATATCAGGAGTGATTGAAATGTCTAAAATTCTTTTAGCTGGTGAATCATGGATTTCTACAACGACCGAATATAAAGGCTACGACTCTTTTACCAGTACAAAATTGGAAATTGGCTGTACGAAACTGTTAGCTGATTTACAACAATTGGGACATCTAGTGACGCACTTGTTAGCTCATGATGTCCCTGAGCATTTTCCTTGGACCAAAACAGAACTGGATCAATATGATGTGATTATTTTATCAGATATTGGCTCGAATTCACTTGTGTTGGCTAACCAGGTCTTTGCCGAAGGAGAATCTACGGTTAACCGAATGGCCTTACTGAAGCAATGGGTGCTAGATGGCGGTGCTTTAATGATGGCTGGCGGATATTTATCTTTTGGTGGTTTTGAAGGAAAAGCGCATTATCATAATACGCCAGTCGAGGAAGTGCTTCCGGTCCAAATTTCGGCCTTTGATGACCGAATTGAGGCGCCTCAGGGACTGGTTCCACAAGAGGCTCTAAAAAATGCAATTAGTAGTGGATTAGGTGAGTTTCCTGGTATCTTAGGGTATCAACAAGTAGTGGCTAAGTCCGATAGTGAGATTCTAATGACAATCGAAAAGGACCCGTTATTAGTGATCGGGCAAGCTGGAAAAGGCCGCACGCTAGCTTATATGACAGATATTGCTCCTCACTGGGCGTCTACAGATTTTATGTCGTGGGAATATTATGGTGAGTTTTTTTCTCGGTGTATAAATTGGCTCACTCAGGGGAATAAGTAAGTTTTTTGAATCTTGCTAAGTGCGAATTGAAAAGGAATGGAGAGGTATCCATTATGAATGAGTTGAAAGCAAAAAGTACAACTGAAAAAACGGTGATTGTCCCATTACTTCTAATTGCAACGATTTTTGCCGGTATGTTGTCACCTATGCAGTCTGCCGTTAATGGTCAGGTTGGTCAGCAATTGGGGGATGGAAATGCTTCCGCTGTTATCTCTTTTGGTTCGGGTCTGGTGGTCATGGCAATTGTTATTTTAGCGCGGAAATCTACTCGCCAACAATTCAGTTCAATTCCGAAAAAGGTAGCGTCCCGATCATTACCATGGTGGAACTGGTTGGCTGGTTGCTGTGGTGCCATGGTAGTTTTTTCAGAAGGTGCTTCAGCTTCTGTGCTTGGTGTTGCAACGTTTCAGACAACTTTGATTTCGGGAATGGTGATTTCGGGATTGGTTTGTGATCGATTAGGAATTGGGGTCGCAATTAAACAACCATTTAATTTCCCACGAGTTTTGGGAGCATTATTGGCGATTGTCGCAACTGTACTTGTGGTTTTACCTAGTTGGCAGGCGCCTAAGGTTATTGTTTTAGCTATTTTGCCATTTCTAGCGGGCTTGTTAGCAGGGTGGCAACCTGCTGGTAATTCAGCGGTAGCTCAGGAGACTGGGTCCATGCTCGTTTCAATCACTTGGAATTTTATTGTTGGTTTTAGTATTCTAGGCTTAGCCTTATTGATACGGATTGGAATGGGGCAAGTTACAGTAAGCCTTCCTGAAACCTGGTGGATGTATTTGGGTGGGCCACTCGGTCTCTTGTCAATTGCATTGATGGCTTTACTAGTCCGCGGTTTAGGATTATTGCTTCTGGGGCTTGCGTCTACCGCAGGTCAACTGATTGGTTCGGTGTTGATTGATTGGTTGATTCCATCATTGGGCAATCAAGTGTACCTGGTTACTATTCTAGGCGCGGTAGTTGCGTTAGCTGGTGCTGGTATTGCAATGGTTCCTTCAGCAAATAAACACGTTAAGTTAGATGAGCTAGAAGGAAAGAGTTAATAGGAGGGATATTATGTGTACAGGAATTGGTTTGGTCAGCCAACAGGGACATCCGTTTTGGGGAAGAACACAGGACTTTGAACAACACTTTGAATACGCTGGTGTCAAGATTCCACGGGGATATGAATTTACGGCAGCGCTTACACCATTTATTGCCGAGCAGAATGTTATGGGAATTGCATGGGCCAAGGATTTGCATCAATCACCGGTTCTCTTAGATGGTATTAATGATTATGGTATCTGTGGTGGATCTTTTTATTTCGATCATTTTTTCAAGTATGCAGCGACTGAAATGATCCAATCAACAGGAAAATTAGCCATTCGAGGTGAAGAGTTATGTACGTGGATTTTAACGCATTATCGTAGTCTCGATGAAATTAAACAACGATTAGGTAAAGATGTTGGGATTACTAACGAGGGTGGACCAATGATGGGAATGTCGGTCCCACAACACTGTATTTTTCATGATGAAACGGGACGCGCGCTTGTGGTTGAACCCTCTCAAAAGAATGGGTTTAGAATATTTGAAAATCCAGTGGATATTTTTACCAATGCACCAACTTTTGATTGGCATCTGAATAATTTAAAAACTTGGCTGGAGCGGACGACTAAACGGACGTATACTTACGACAATACAGAAGGAATAGTCCAAATCGGATTTGATGAGACTTCTAGTGGGTTGGTAGGTATCCCAGCTGATTACAAACCAGAATCTCGTTTTTTACGAGCAGCATTTGCAAAACTATTATCTATTGATGTTGACGATGACAGGGCAATGAATCAGGTCTTCCAGCTGTTAACGACGGTGAATACGCCAAAAGGGGCGCTGAGAATCGATCAGTCTGAGACACCAGTTGCTTGGACACAATACACGGCGGGATATGATATTCAGAAAAAGATTTTGTATGCATTCACTTATGATAATCGGAATCTTCGCTCGCTTGAATATGGTGATCCGGCTACTTGGGGTTCAGAATTACATTATTTTAGCTTTATTTCTAAGCAGACGACTACGCCATTTGTAGAAAAGAATCAGTGGATGGCGGGAGAAAATACCGTTTAGAGAAATAATAAAAGCATGCTCTCGCAGTTGCGAAGGCATGCTTTTATGAGTTTGAATAAATTAAAAATCACAAATTAGATAAGGGTTATTTCTAAGCATTTAACGAGTCATTAAAGGTCTTCTCGAACTAATGGCATACTCATGCAACGAGGACCGCCACGGCCCCGTGACAATTCACTTGATAAGACATCAATCACTTTTAGACCATGCTTACGTAATAATTCATTAGAAACGTAATTCCGGCTGTAAGTAACTACAACGCCGGGGGCAATGGCCAAAGTATTGGAGCCGTCATTCCATTGTTCACGGCCAGCAATGATTGGATCGCCGTTACCCGTTGGAATCAAATCCAAATCGTCAAGGTTCAAAGCATCCTTCAAGACCTTCTTCAAATCTGTTTGGTGATCAAGGTTTAATTGACCATCTTTACCTGGCGTAATCGTCCAAGTATCGATATGACCACCTTCACCTAAGATACCTGGGTGAACCGTGAATTGATCGGTGTTAATCATCGTGAAGACCGTGTCCAAATGCATCATGGCATGGTTATGTGGAATCTTAATGGCAATAACCTTGTCAAAATGACTCTTGGCAAACAGGTTACGGGCAATGTCTTCAATCGCATCAGCAGAGGTCCGTTGAGAAACCCCAATTGCCAAGACATGATCGGATAAGACTAATTCGTCCCCACCTTCGATTCGTGTATCATGGTTTCGGTCACGCCAAACATTGAGACCCTTGTTAGCAAATCGATGATGATACTTGATGATTGTTTCCATAAAGAGTGATTCACGTTGCCGAGCGGCGAAGGTCATATGGTTGATACTCAACCCATCACCTATTGAAGCGGCAGGATCTCGCGTAAAGTATAAGTTAGGCATTGGATCCATAAAGAATGGATAATCGTCTTCTTCAGCCGCACTGACCAAATCAGCTGGGACAAAGTCGAGCTCATTCTTCCGTACACCACCCATAATCTTGTTGACCATGGCTTGGGTATCCAATGATAATAAGTATTCTTTCAAAGCGTCATGCGTTACACCAGCAACGTAGCCACTTTCAGCAAGCATTTGTTCCAGGAAGTTTAACTTAACCTCTTCGCCACCGTCATCGAGGGCTTCGGCAGAGAGTTGTTCCAAATACAAGACTTCCGTACCGTTTTGCCGTAAAGTTTCAGCAAAGTTATCATGTTCTTGTTGCGCAATTGGTAAATATGGAATGTCATCAAACAGCAGGCGTTCCATCATATCAGGCGTGAAGTTTTCCACTTCAACGTTTGGCCGCTTGAGCATTACCGTCTTTAACTTACCAATTTCGGACATTACGTGAATCGGACTTGTCATGTTTATTTCCTCCCATCACTTAACTCTGAGTTTATCATACCGTCTATGGGATGAAAGTGCGAAACAAATACACTTTTTGCTATTGCGGGGGATAGGAGTAGAGTCATAGGTTACCTGTATTTGGTAAAATTATGATTGTTATGAATATAGTGTTCTAATTAAAGCCGGTTATACCGTTTTGTCATTAGCACTGACATAGTTATTACCATATTGCTGAACGGTGATTCTGAGGGTGTACCAATACGTAGTAGGGAGTTTTTGAGTGGTGTGTTAGTGTTACTGGTTTTTTCTTCCCTGTGTGGACTGGTACATTGGTCTTGTGGTGCTCTGTGTGGAGTAGTGACGGGTCTGAGAGCAAAATAAAAAGGCCACCATGCTGCGGGTAGTCTCTTTGATTGGTGCTATTTTGCCAAGAATAATGCTGCATTATTCATAGTGCCCGCATTAGTGTTAATTGTCCACGGGTAGCCCTGCTTGCCGGCAGAAATACCAGTACCGCCATTAATGTAAATGCCTAACTTGTAACCCTGTTTAATCAAGTTGGAAATTTTAGCTTGTGTATAACCATTTTTGATAAGAATTGAATTAACGGTTTTAGCAACAGCCGCATTGGTAGTAGTTACAGGAAAGTCCAAAGTATTTAAAATAGTTTCGCTGTAAGTACTACCGTATGACGTTTTTAAATCATGGCTAAGAGCAGTCAAGTTAATAACATGCTTATAATTAGAGGTTGTCATTGCCTTGGTTATTGGTTTGTTATCGACAAACTGACCGGCTCCTCGGCGAGATAGATCTACACTGACCTTTGCGTTAGGGAAATATTTAAGGACAGCCCGGGATAACTTTTGGGACTTATCAGTATTTAAGTATTTAATATAGCTACTATCTGATTTGAACGTACTAATTCTCTTAGAAATAGCAGGGGTAACATAGCCGTGCCATACATATCCTGATACTTTATTACCGGTAACCTTGTAATACACTTTTCCGTTACGTTTGAACGATTTTTGAGCGTACCATGAAGTATATTGATAGTTTTTGATATTGTACAATTTTTTGTGAAGATTTTATTCCAGATATAACCATTTTTCTTAGTATTCGTGTAGTAGAGTGGTGCAGCGTCGTCTTTGGGTGCTGACCAAGCGTATTTACCAGTTTTTCCGTATTCCCACGGGGATGTGTTGGATGTTTTCGCGCTTGCTGTAGTCGTCCCCGCAGCAAGTTCCATTCCTGCAACTACTCCTAGCAGCATGAGAGCAGCGGCGTATTTGTGTGTTAACTTTTTCATGTAGTTACCCAAATATATATGTGGTACACAAGTAGTGTAACGCTGCTGAACGTAAATTAACAACCATCCGCTGAATAAGAAAGATGGTTGTTACTTATGTTGCGCGATCTCGCCGTGGCCGGTTACTGTTTCCATAATAGCCACCTACAGCAAAACAGTTACCTTTTTACTTTCCATTTGTGATGACCACGATTAATGAACTAGGATATTGGCGACTACTAGTACCATGCCAACTGTAACGGCAATTCTCAAATAGAGCTGTTGGCGTTCAATCTTTTTCTTTAGAACTTTATTACGCATCACAGCCCCTCCTTAGAATAACTGCAATAGCAGCAAAACTAGCATGAGAGTTACACCAACGCTAGTAGCAATTTTTGTGCGCTTTTTGTAGACTACTTTCTCTTTACTCATATAAACGCACTTCCTGCCACCATGATACAGCTAGGTGAGGTAACATGTAACCCCTGAAAAGTCACCTACCTGCAATCGTGAACGTGCGTTTGAAATACGCCTCAGAGTGGGGATGATAGAGCATAACTAGTTAGGACATCCCCGCAGCAGGTAGTATAATTGACCTTTGCCGATAACATTAAAACTTAATAGTAATGCGTCTCTGTATTACACACAAGCAAAGCTCTGCCCGACGGTTCGGGTGGGACTTTTGCAGTTTCTAGGGCAAAATAAAAACTGCCAGCTATTTCAGCTAACAGTTTCATCGCCCTGCCGAGCGTGTGCTTCCCAAAGTGGTTGTTATTGGTTGTTATTTTGTAACAATCAGTCAAAACCTCTAAAAATCAGAATGCCTTTATATCAACCTTTTGAGCACTTATTGTAGTCCTTAATCACACATATATGGAGCCGGCGGGGATCGAACCCGCGTCCTAGCATATTGCCACCCCAACGTCTACACTCATATTCAGACTACTTAAGGTTTCACTGCCCAACTTGCCGCCTGTCAGGGCCCACATGAACAGCTAACCTGATTTTTCTCTTCTAACGTACTTCAGGTGGGAGTCGTTAGCGTAAGTCCGTTAAATTTAGGACCCAGATCTAGACCACGGACAAGCCTAGGAGGATCTACGTTAAGCGCCTATTAAGCAGCTAAAGCGTAAGAATTGTTATTATTTTTTGCAGTTATAATTAAACTGGACCTTTTAACGTAGATGCCGCTACGGAGTGCAGTTGGGGCGCAACCTATACCAGTCGAATCCAGAACGGCCCCGTGACAATTACTTTACTAGTTTAGCATATTCCACGACGTCTGCAAAATATTTCGCCCATAACGCTTAATTTAAGGAAAAATCTTGACTTTCAGTATAGTATAATAGGTAACTAAGTCAGCAACACCACTGGGCTAATTTATGGCAGACAAAAAGTTACAGAATCTTCATAGTTCTATCATCGTCATTTCTGATAAACCTGGTAGTTTCAGGGTACTATGGCTAACGAACTTTTTGCTAATGCCCGGGGTGTGCAACCTTTGGAGGTAGCAATGAAGTTATTAATGATTGAAGACAACCATTCCGTATCACAAATGATGTCGATGTTTTTTAAAAAAGAGCAATGGGACGCCGAATTTGCCTACGATGGTAACGAAGCAGTGGAGATGTTTTCAGCTAACCCCAACATTTGGGATATGGTAACGCTGGATTTGAACTTGCCTGGTATGGATGGCATGCAGGTCAGTGCTGAAATTCGTAAACTTTCGCCGACCGTTCCAATTATTATGCTAACGGCCCGGGACTCCGAAAGTGATCAAGTATTGGGACTGGAAATGGGGGCTGATGATTATGTCACCAAGCCATTTAGTCCGATTACCTTGATTGCGCGGATCAAGGCCTTGCATCGCCGGGCTGAATTGGGGCCCACCGCTAAGCCGACCGAAGCTGAACCATTGAACGAGACTGAGGCCTTTGATGTTGTCACGGAGAACTTTAAGTTAAATACCAAGACGCGAGAGGCCTACTTGAATGGTCATCAGATTCAGGATCTCACGCCTAAGGAATTTGATCTACTAAAAACCCTGGCCCAAAAGCCACGACAGGTATTCTCACGTGAACAATTGCTACAGTTAGTTTGGGATTATGAGTACTATGGCGATGAGCGGACGGTTGATGCCCATATTAAAAAGTTACGGCAGAAGATTGAAAAGGTTGGCCCACAGATCATTCAGACCGTGTGGGGCGTTGGTTATAAATTTGATGATAGTGGAGCAGATCAGCAATGAAACTCATGTACCAGCAAATGCTAGGTTTCTTTGCGGCGATTACGATCATTTTGGTGCTAATGGGGGTATCCTATTCACAAATGACCCGTCACATGGTATATAGCAACACGTGGAATTCGCTAGAAAAATATTCAAACAGCTTGATTGAGCAATCGCTGCGGATCAGTTCGCAAAGCCCAAAGACGGTTAACTTTGATACGACGGCCTTAGAGAATAGTGAACAACTGTTACAAAATCAGGCGATCAGTACCACGATTTACAGTTCGTCAAATCGCATTGTGTTTCCGGCTAATATCTATCAGCAAGCGATCAATCAGACCGACTGGAAAAAATTGAAAAATAATCAGATTATTCATAAAGTCGTTGACCGCCGGGTTCGCAACAAGAATGGGCGTGTTAGTCCGGCAGTGACTGAAGTGATGAAGCCTTATTTCTACAATCATAAACTAGTTGCTGTAGTGGTTATGGGGGCTTTCGTTTCAGACATTAATACTAACGTTAACCAGATTAACCGTAATTTGATTCGCTCACTCCTAGTTTCCTGTTTAGTTGCGATCGTTGCGAGCTACATTTTAGCGCGATACTATACGTCGCGGATTAATCGATTGCGAAAGGCGACTAACCAAGTGGCCAAAGGGAACTATGATGTTCAAATGGCTAGTCGTAATCGAGATGAAATTGATGATTTGATCAATGATTTTAATGGGATGACCCACTCTTTGAAAGCATCACAAGAAGAGATACAGCGTCAAGAGGAACGGCGGCGTGAGTTCATGGCCAATGCGTCACACGAAATGCGAACCCCTCTGACAACAATCAACGGGTTGCTGGAGGGGTTGGCGTATGACGCCATTCCCGAGGAAAGCAAAGAAGAAAGCATTGAGTTAATGCGTAGTGAAACAAGTCGTCTGATTCGTCTAGTTAATGAGAACTTGGATTATGAAAAAATTCGGTCTAATCAGATTACGTTGAACTTACATGAATTTAATGCAGTTGATGCGTTGCATAACATTGTGGAACAGCTGAAACAAAAGGCGGATGACTCCGGCAATGTTCTGGAATTGCAGGCTCCCAAAGAAATTGAGGTTTACGCGGACTATGACCGCTTTGTTCAGGTCATGTTTAATATCACGCAAAATGCTATTCAGTTTACGCAGAATGGCACGATTACCTTGTCGGCGCAACGTGGATATGAAGAAACAATTGTTAAGGTTGCTGATACGGGGATGGGCATGTCTGACGAACAATTGAAAAATATTTGGGAACGGTACTATAAGGCGGACCCATCACGCAAGAATACCAAGTATGGTGAATCCGGCTTGGGCTTGTCGATTGTCCACCAATTAGTCCAACTTCATCATGGGAAAATTAGTGTGACGAGTAAAGAGGGTGTGGGGACAACCTTTACGGTTATTTTCCCAGATCAGCATCAGACCCATTCACAACGTGCGAAAACTAATGAATAGCGTTAGGGCCTAGCGTCCAACCGTGATACAATGAGAGGAACCATTAAGGAGGAAACTTTTGAAACGAGTACAAATTACCGGGAAGTCGGTCCGTAAGTTTGAGGACGGCTATCCTATCGTATCTTTAACTGACTTAGAAGATCGTCAAGATTTTGAAGACGGCGCTTGGGTCCAACTAGAAAATCACGGCCATTTTGTGGCGACCGCCTACTTTGCCAAACAACATCGGGGGATCGGGTATGTATTGAGCCTGCGAGAAAACGAAGCGATTGATGAACGTTTCTTTGCCAGCAAATTCCGAGCGGCTGTAGCCAAGCGGTCGGCCTTTACCGATGTATCCGCCTACCGGTTGTTTAACGGTAGTGGTGATAATCTCGGGGGACTAGTGGTCGATGTGTACAATGGTCAATTTGTCTTTCGGTGGCAAAATCAAGCCCTGAAACGGCAGGCTAAATTAATTTATGCTGGGTTTGAACGCGTTTTAGGTAAAGGGCAAACCATTTTAGCGGCTACCTCCGGGCAAGAGAAGATGCAACTGGTTAGTGGGCAATTCCCTAAATCGGTGACGTCTGTGCTAGAAAATGGCGTAACCTATCCGGTCGACCTAACTATTAGCCGCCAGCAACTTGCTCTGGAATTTCGGGAGGTTCGTGATTGGGTTAAGCAGACTAGTCAGCAAAAGCGGCTTCTGAATTTATTCAGTGCGGAAACTGGGGTCGTAACTGCTGCCATGTTAGGTGGTGCCGTTGAAGCCATTACGGTTGATCCGACTAATCGGGCAACCACCACGATTCAGGCTCAGTTAGCGGCTAACAATCTTGATCAAGCAGCAGTTGAAATGCGGACGATGGATGTGCCTAATTACTTGGACTATGCCATCAAGCATGGTCTCACATTTGATACGATTACAATCAATCCACCCGCTTTTATTCGAGGCAAAAAACGTGCCTTTACACTAGAACAGGATTTACCCGCTTTAGTGGCACAAGCTTTGCAAGTGGCTCAAAGTGGTAGTCAGATTTTGGTGACTACGACGACACCGACCTATTCTATGAAGCGATTAAAGCAGGCTGTGAGTGACGCCACGCAAAATTATACCGGTCATGTAACTGCTTCCACAGAATTTCATGCACCAGCCGATTTTTTGCAGAACGATGCTGACCGTCATAGTGAAGCACTTCGGGGATTGCTGTTAATCGTCGAATAATGAAAGCACGTGAAAATTGCTAAAAAAGGCCGTTTTGAGTGGTTAGACCACTCGCCTAACGGCCTTTTTTTGAGCAATAATGGTTTACATTTAGAATAGAAACCTTTAAACTAACTATTGCAAATTAAAAAGCGCTTACAGAGAAGATTGACATAAATGAAACGAGAATTGAGGCTTACAAAATGTATATTCTTTTAGCTTTGATCCCCACCGTTTGTTGGGGAAGTATTGGATTAATCAGTGGACGTTTGGGCGGAACTTCTTACCAGCAAACCCTGGGTATGACGGCAGGGGCCGTTTTATTCGGGTTGTTTTCCCTAGTCTATTTTCACGAACCGATTACCCGAATGTCGATGTTAGTCGGTGTTGCTTCTGGGTTATGCTGGGCAGTTGGTCAGTTTGAACAATTCCAATCGATGAAGTTTATTGGGATTTCACGGACCGTACCGATTTCAACTGGTTTACAATTAGTCGGTACCGCCTTGGCTGGCGTGTTGCTCTTTCATGAATGGAAGACGACTAAGATGGTGACGATGGGCACAATCGCTGTGATTGTCTTAATTGCTGGCGCAGCGATGACATCTTTACGCGACAAGCGTGCCGCTGCTGGGACCAGTGAACCGGTGGAAGCTGGTCGAGGGACGATTGCCATTATTATTTCAACAATTGGCTACGTGCTCTACACGGTAATTGTTACCGGATCTGGCTTAGATTCTAAGACAGTTTTGTTCCCACAATCTTTGGGTATGATTCTGGGTGCGATTATTTTCGTGCTATTCTCTCGGCAACAGGTTTGGCATAAAGCAACGGCAAAGAATATCATGACTGGGCTAGTTTGGGGGATTGGGAACTTCTTTATGTTCATGGCAATTCCTAAGGTCGGACTGGCCATTAGCTACTCATTAGCACAATGTGGGATTGTTATTTCAACTTTCGGAAGCATTTGGTTATTGGGTGAAAAGAAAACAAAACGTGAAATGGTCTACATCACTATTGGCTCAATTCTAGTGGTCATTGGTGGGGTGACTCTTGGTGTCATGAAAGGGTAATAAAAAGGCTGATAACGTGGGTTATCAGCCTTTTTATATTTTGAAAAAATGTGGACTAGACCATTTACTTTTTGAGTAAATGCGTTATAATGGACTAGTCAATAATAATAAAAGTGAGGTTATCTAAATATGGCACATATCGCCTTTGATCGTTCCAAACTGACACCGTTTATTCATGACAATGAACTGGGAGAAATGCAAGCAATGGTTAATGCCGCTGATGCACAATTGCGTCAAGGCACTGGCGCCGGAAGTGACTTCCGTGACTGGCTGACTTTACCAAAAGATTATGATAAAGCCGAATTTGCCCGCATTAAGGCAGCTGCTAAGAAGATTCGCTCGGATTCCGAAGTCTTTATCGTCATTGGTATCGGGGGATCTTATCTGGGTGCTAAGATGGCCGTGGACTTTTTGCACGATACCTTCTTTAACACGCTACCAGCCGAAAAGCGGCAAGGTCCGCAAGTCTTCTTTGCTGGGAATTCAATCAGCCCAGACTATCTGCATGACTTGATTAACCTAATTGGTGACCGCGACTTCTCTGTTAATGTTATTTCGAAGTCTGGGACCACGACGGAACCTTCAATTGCTTTCCGCATTTTCAAGGACATGCTTATTAAGAAGTATGGTGAAGAAGGCGCCAAGAGCCGAATCTATGCAACTACGGATAAGCAACGTGGGGCCTTGAAGACGGAAGCTGATGCTGCGGGTTACGAGACATTCGTTATTCCTGATGGCGTCGGTGGTCGTTATTCCGTATTGACGGCGGTTGGTTTATTGCCAATTGCTGCATCCGGAGCAGATATCGACCAATTGATGCAAGGGGCAGCTGATGCCCAAGAAACTTACACAGACCCTGATCTGACCAAGAACGAAGCTTATCAATATGCCGCTACGCGTAATATTTTGTATCGTAAAGGCTACACGACTGAGCTATTGGAAAACTATGAACCACGGTTACAATACTTTGCTGAATGGTGGAAGCAACTGACCGGTGAATCTGAAGGTAAAGATCAAAAAGGGATTTACCCATCTTCTGCTAACTTCAGTACGGATTTGCACTCCTTAGGCCAATATATCCAAGAAGGTTTACGTAACTTGATGGAAACGGTCGTTGTGGTTGATAAGCCGCAAAATGACGTTACTGTGCCAAGTGCTGAAGATGACCTGGATGGGTTGAAGTATTTGGAAGGCAAGCCGATGAGCTTTGTTAACCAGAAGGCATACGAAGGCGTTGTGCTGGCGCATACAGATGGCGGTGTACCGAATATGAGTGTGCACATTCCAGATCAAACACCATACACCTTGGGCTATTTGATTTACTTCTTTGAAGTAGCCGTTGCAGTTTCTGGTTACTTAAATGGGATTAACCCATTCAACCAACCCGGTGTGGAAGCTTACAAGACAAATATGTTTGCCTTGTTGGGCAAACCAGGATTTGAAGACTTGGGCAAAGAATTAAACGCACGACTTTAATTTTAGAAGAATCCTTAAGAAAAAATGGTTCAAGGCATTTGCCTTGGGCCATTTTTGTTGGGATAACTAATGGACTGACTAAGCAGAAAGCTACGGTCGGTTAGTTGAACATGCTAAAATGTATCCGTGATATGATTTTTTGACGACATTCAGGTAACGGGAATTAAAATTTGGATTACAGTTTGGCTAGTTGACTTGTATGATAAAACAATAACTTTTATCATAGTTAATGGCGTCCTCAGGGGAAGGGGACAACTAATGTTACATATGATTAAGGGGAGAAGATTTTGAAAGCAACGAAACGGCAATATGCCTACTACACGGGGATGTTTATGATCTTAGTAGTGGCACTTTATGGTATTTTTTTGTTAACGGGGAAGTCCTTTATCTGGGAAGGAGACGGTTTAGCGCAACACTACCCAATCTTAGAAAAGTTTTATACGTGGCTTCACCAAGGAAGCTTAACCGGTTGGTCGTGGGATCTAGGGCTGGGTGCTGATAAGCTGACGACATTTTCTTATTATGTTTTGGGCGATCCCTTCAGTTATTTGATTGCTTTTTTTCCGAAAGGACGCTTGGAATTAGGCTATAATTTGTTAATTTTGCTAAGACTTTACGCGAGTGGATTAGCCTTTCTATTCTTTGCACGGCAGCGGTCATTCAAGCCCGCGAGTCAATTGGTAGGAACGTTAGCCTATACGTTTACCGGATATAGCTTATACGTTAGTATCCGGCATCCGTTCTTTCTGCTACCAATGATTCTGTTTCCACTTTTAGCTTATGGAATCGACCATGTTTTAAGTGGAAAATCATGGATACCATTGGCTATTTTTACAGGCTTAGCTTTGATTAGTAATTTTTACTTTGCGTATATTCTAGCGCTAGGAAGTTTAGTTTATGCTGTTTTACGGTACTTAGCCATTAGACAAACAGTGTCCCTGCCTCACTGGCGCGTACTGTGGCAATTGGTTGGGGCTGGCTTGACGGGTTTCTTACTAGCGGGCGTCTTATTTATCCCCTCGCTTTTAGGTGTTCTCAGCTCGACACGGGCGACCGCTAACTTTGCGAATGGGTACTGGTTATATCCCTTGAATTATTATTTACGGTTTCCCAATGCGATTATTACGACGGGGAATCCGCTACAGTTTTGGGTGAATTTAGGCCTGAGCGGACTCACCTTTTTGGCCTTGGTGTTTGTTTTGCGCCATTTCCGCCGGTACCTGTGGTTGAATATCAGTCTGATTTTGTTGATGGTTGGGGTGCTATTGCCGGCCGTTGCGGCCGTAATGAATGGCGGAACAACGCCATCGCAACGTTGGCTCTTGTTGGGATGTTTAGCCTTTAGTTTGGCCGTGATGACCTTCGTCGATGAGTTGCCACAACTTACTCGCGGTGATATCGCAACGCTTATTTGGAGCGTTTTAGGCCTATTAATCATTGTCTGGGCTGCTAACGGCTTTATCTATAATAACCATCGACATGATTTTACGATGTATGGTCTGCTTTTATTAACGCTGGGAGTTGTGATTGTTGGGCCCCTTTACCAGTGGACCCCACGTTTATGGCAAATGGCTCTGCTCAGTTTATTAGGCTTAAACATTGTAGCTAATGGTTATGGCTATTTCAGTCCTAATTCTGGTGGGGCAAGTCAGCAGCTATTGGCACGCAGCGTCGCAACGAAATTTCAAAAGAATTATTACGATGGCGCTCAGCGATTCGTTAAGGCACAGGGTGGCTTTCATCGTTCAGCAATCAGTCGATACTATTATTACGCAACTGATGCGAAAACCAATATGGGGATGAACTTGGGAACGCATGATATTATGAGCTACTTCTCGATTCAAAATGGCGCTATTGGTGATTTTAGTCAGGCAATGGATAACTCTCAGTTCAAGATGAATAAACCCATCAATCAAGCTGATGGGCGGACCACGTTAAATAACCTGTTGGGTGTGCGAACCATTTTTGCTCGTAGCAATCAGTTGGGCATTCAAGCCTTTCCAGACGGCTATCGACCAGTTAAACGCCAAGGTAAGCGCGTCACATTCCGCGATCAGCCGGTGCATGATCTTGGCAATAATTACAATACCGTTTTGCTTCAGTCTAAATACGCTCTCCCATTGGCCTATTTGCAAACGCACCAATTAAATGCAGCTCAGTTTTGGCAATTAAATGGTGTTGAACGTGAGCAGGCATTAACCACTGGGGCACTGGTTGCGGGTGGCGCCCACGGGGTACCCACGCGAACGTATCATAAGCAGGGCCGCCCAATCGCTTATCGTGTCGTTCAGGACGATACGACTGTGTTAGATAGTTTGAAGAAAGTGGTCACGTACCGGCAACAGGGTAACCAAAATGATGCTCAGTTGGCTCAGGTCACAAAGTCTTCATTGCGGAAGAAAAATAAGGACCGGTCTGTTAATATTCGGACAGGTCAAGCCCGCCTAAAGCAATTGACCCGGCAGAATCGACAAATCTTACGGCAGAATGCTAAAAAGAATCAACATGGTTTACGGCAAATGACCAGTGATAATCAGAATAATCCCGTAACGTATCGCTTGAAAGTGGATCGACCGCAACGAACCGCGCATACGGAACTGTATCTGGAGTTGGATGGCATTCAGGCACAGCGCCTGAGTGTGGCTGATAATTATCACGGGGCCAAGACGACCAGCGCGTTCAGCAATACTGCCTATACGGGTATTCAGCGATTGAACGTTCTTCGAAACGCCTTGTGGCGAATGAGCGATGGTGCCTACTCAATGACAGTTAGCTCGTTCCACAATGTGGCTAGCTTTAATCAGTTGGGACAAACTAATTTATCAGACTATCAGGTGAAACATCGAGTACTGCTTAATCTAGGCTACTCAGCCAAGCCGCGCCGGACGATTAAGCTGACTCTTAAGGGTGGTGTGAAGCGCCTGAACTTTAAGTCAGTGAAGTTAGTAGCCGTACCGTTTGGCAAAGGGTATCAGCAACGGTTGATGCAATTGAAACGTCAAGGACTACGACAGCTGACGGTGCGTGATAACCGGGTGACTGGAACCACACAAGCATCGCAAGCTAGTGTGCTAACGACATCAATTCCTTATTCATCTGGCTGGCGGTTGACAGTTGATGGTCAAGCGCAGGCAACCAAACGGGTTAACGTTGGTTTTATTGGGGCACGTCTTGCTCCAGGAAATCATCGGATTGTTTTAACTTATCACACGCCAGGACTACGAATTGGGCTATTCCTGAGCGGAGTCGGGTTGTTGATTTTGTTGGTAGTTGGTGGCAGCACCTGGTGGTATCGTCGTAAATAAAATGAGTCAGTAGGTGGTGGACACAGGTTTAAAGTGCCCGCCATTTTTTTAGCATATAGCGTGGTGCTCCTTCAATTGGCAGGTTGATCTGATTAACACCTAATTTAATACCGGTGTATGAACTTGATTGCTGAATTCCATTGTGCTAACATTAACGATGTTCCATAAATAGGGAGCACGTTTACATTTTTTATCTCCTTCAGGGTGCTGTTCAATCATTTGACAGCACCTTTTCCTAAAATAATGAGGTTTTGAAAATAGTTTGTGCTATAATGAACTTATTTGGTTCCCACTAAAACTTATTTATCAGTTACACAAAAAAACTCTAGCCAATTTATGACTAGAGTTTTTTTGCGAGGTGACGGTTAGTTTAAGATGGCGACACCAATGGTTAAATAAGAAGCAAAAACAATCCAAATCAGATAGGGGACCAGCAATAATGAAGCTAATTTAGAAGTTTTATAAAACTGTCCAATACAGAGTAAGACTAGTAGGTCTAAGACAATGATGACAAGGAACCCGATCCAGTAGGCATTGTAGTTGAAAAATAGAATGCTCCATGCAAAATTGATAAATAATTGAAGTAAAAAGAGGGTGTAGTTGGTCGCGCGATTAGCTTTAGTGGTATGCAGAAAGATCAAATAGCCAGAGAAACCAATTAAGGCGTAGAGAATCGGCCAAACAATCCCAAATAAATAATCCGGTGGTGACAAGACAGGCAGTGTTAATGAATTGTAGTGTTGTTGGATATTGCCAGCGAAGAGTGCCGACAAGCTACCAATCCCTTCAACGACGATGATAAATACCAGCAAATAGAGCCAATTGAATTTTCGGTAATGAAGATTCACCGGCCATCCCTCCTTAAGTTGATTTAGACACAGTTTAACATATAGGTGAGGGGTGTTTGAACTTAAAGGCATTAATGAGAATGGGAGTTATTTACTTAACAGGAAGTATCATTTGGCAATGCTGATTAAGGTTTACCATCATTTTCTAGGTATGTGGATAAAGTACGGTTCAGCGCGAATCATTTAGGAAATACAAAAAAGGTGATAAAACGTTATTAAAACCACGTTCTATCACCTTTCAGCATATCAGTATCACCCGCACGGGGCTCGAACCCGTAACTCCGCCTTGAGAGGGCGACGTCTTAAACCAGTTTGACCAGCGGGCAATGTCATTTACTAGCAGTATCTAATTTACGCTATCCAACGAAGAATGTCAATTGTTCTTTGCATAAAATTACACACAAGTGGGAATTCATACAAAATACTGGTTTTTTCAGGAAAACTGGTTGACACCTAAAGCGGAACAAGTTACTATTAAATAGTTGTTTCAAGCATCACAGCTTATTGGGTATTCGCCAAATTGGTAAGGCAGCGGACTCTGAATCCGTAATTTACTGGTTCGAGCCCAGTATACCCAATTCCTACTTATCAGCCGTTGTCATAGGGTGTCAAAACCCTTATGACAGCGGCTTTTTCTATGCCTAGGTGTTTCATTGATTGTCATTCATTATCAATAAAAGTTAGCCAAATGGTAAGCCAAGTAAGCCACGTTTATTCTTGCTGTGATAGTCTTTTGAAGAGTGGGTCGCGTAAAAAAGTAAGCTAGAAAATGACTAATTCGTTTTTACCCTGTACCTGAAACTTTTCGTTTTAACGTGGTACACGTGGTACACCCGGACAATCGTTGATATAACAACGTTTAAAAGTGTCCTAACGTGGTTCATTACCCGGTGCAACGTGGTACACTAGAAATTAAGGTAACTTGCTAGTTTTTGGGTGGCTTCGTTCTTTTGTTTTGCAGTGACTGCCGTGTAAATATCTAAAGTCGTTCGATAGCTTGAATGTCCTAGCTGATCCTGAACCGATTTAACCGAAGCACCAGCTTCAAATGCCAAGGTGGCATAGGTATGCCGAAATGCGTGGACGGTTACGTGTTTTAGATCATATTTCGTCAGGGTATGTTCAAGCCATTTTCGCGGCTTAGATGGCTGAAACATCTCATTATTTTCATTGGCAAAAACATAATTGTTGCTATGATTTACGTTAAAACCAAAACGGATAAGATATTTCTTCTGTTCCAATTGCCACCGTTGCAAAATTTGCACTGTTTTAGGGTCTATGAAGACAGTTCGATTACTTCTGGCAGTCTTGGGTGTCTGCACCAGTAAACGAGCCATATCGCCTCGAGACTGTGTTTTATTGACGCTTATGGTGTGATGAACAAAATCAATATCTGACCATTCCAAACACAACATTTCTGACTTTCGCATACCGCTAAATGCTGCCAAACGGAAGAACACACTAGCTTGTGGCGTATTGTCGTCATCATTCAGACACTCAAAGAAGTGTTGCAATTCTGACTTATCAAAATAATTCTCTAAGTTTTTGCGCGAACGATCATTCTTATTCACCGGAACAATAACCCGTTTTGCAGGGTTCTCACTGATTAAGTCAATATTGATGGCATAATCGAGAACCTTAGCAACGTAGTTCATAAGCGTATGATACTTGGCTAATCCCTCGTTAAACCATTGGTTGATTGCTTTCTGACAATCTTTAATGGTTATTTGAGCTATGCGGTACTCGCCAAATACGGGCAAAATGTGTAGGCGAAACATTCGTTTGGTAGTTGCCCAAGTGCTTTCTTTAACGGTATGCTGGTATTGTGTAAACCAGAGTTGATAGATGTCACTAAAAATAGAATTATCATTCTTTGCGGGAAGTCCATGGTTGTAAACATCAAGCTCAAGTCTTGATAGTACAATCTGGGCTTCTTTTTTTGTCTTGAATCCACGACGACGGGTAGTTTTTTTCTTACCAGTTAGTGGATCAGTGCCTAAATATATTTGAAATTGATAACGGGTATTCCCGTCCTTGTCCTGATACTTCTTGATTGCTGCCATATATAATTTCCTCCATAACGTACCGTGCGGGGGCAGTGTTATGTAAGAAAACAATTATTAAAAGTATATGTGCAAAAAATGGGACTCGCTGGTGTTTGAATAATTAAAAGAGAAAGTACCTTGTGTTGAAAATTCAGAATTAATAAACGCGTTGAAGTCGCAAAATATATCATTATTTTTATCAAAAGAGCTCATTTCGTAATGACAGTTAATAATCAATTCATTTAATATGCTTCTCAAAGTTCGCTGTTGATTTCCCAAAATCAAACCGCCGATTGCTAAATTTGGATCTTTTTCCACTGATATTATTATTTTGTTCAGATTTTGGTTTTTTATATTCTGAAAAAAATCTATTTTAAACGTGGAATTGGTAATCAGATCAAAATTGATTGGAACAATATAGGAAAAGACTATGCTGCTTATCTCGTTACGAACCTTCTTTTTTTCAGAAGTTGGGGGAAGAATGGAATAGTTAGTAACGGCAGGCGCTAATAAAGTGGAGACAGGACACTCTATAGAATTAGCGATTAGTTTTAGTGTGGAAAGTCTGGTATTATCAGGAATTTCATCGTTTTTTATGAGCCTGGCAATTGTAGCTTTAGATAATTGTGTATCATTTTGCAAATCCGTAAATGACATATGAAGTTCAAGCATGCGTGACCTTATGGGGTTCAATTTGAATGCCTTCTTTCAGTTTTTTATAAGAAACCTATCTGAATAAATGGTATCACATACTTGACTTCAAATGAACAACTATGTATCATAAGTTCAGTTAAAGAAACCAAATATAGTTCTTAGTTTCTTTAATAAAACCGTAGGAGGTGGCAAAGATGAATAACGAAAAAAATCAGTGGCTAACTTATCATCAAGTAATGGAAGAACTAAATATTGGCAGCATGAATACAGTCTACAAGATGATTAATGACGGATTAAAGGTAACTAGCATTGGTAGACTAAAGCGTATTGAACGTAAAGAGCTGGATAAGTATTTAGCTTCAAAAACAATTTAAATTGCACCGTGCGGGGGCAGAATAAACTTAAGGAGGTGATCCTATGAACTTAGTCAGTTTACTGTTGGTCGGTTTCCTTGCCAGTTATTTTCTTGGCATTGCTACGGCGTTAGTTGGAATGAAGAAAGCATAAAGATACGAGGCAAGAAAAATGGGAAAACATACAAAAAAAGACCTACTTAGCTTTGGTCGGCAGTAGGTCAGGCAGATTGCAATGTATGTTTCCCCTTAATTCTAACACGAAAACACGTTTTGGATAAAGGAGAAATTTAAATGCGAGAAATTAAAGATATTGATGAACTGACAGAAGAAGCAGGAGACATTTGCAATGCCTTACGTGGTCTAAAGAAATATATTGATTTTATCCTGTGTGAAGCGTCAAAAGATGATTCTGGAGAGGTTAGTGGCTTGGTCGCAACGATCGTTTGTCTTGCTAACGCTCACTATACGGATATGGATAATTTCAATGTTTTTGGTGGTGAAGAGCAATGAAAGAATCTGCTGCGCTATATACGGCAATTGAATTGGCTGAAAGCGGGTATGATATTTATCCCTTATCAGCTAACACTAAGACACCACCTAAGGGCCACCACGGATATTTAGAAGCCACTAAAGACCAGAACACTATTGTGGACTGGTTTCAAAGTAACCCGGATTACAACCTAGGCTTGCGGTTAGACACGTCCCATTTATTGGTGGTTGATGTTGATATTCACGATTCTACTAAGAATGGAAAAGATAGTCTGATGAAGTTACAGCGTCAAGGCAAGACACTTTCACCAGATACGTACATTGAAAAGACAGCCGGCGGTGGTCTCCACTATTTCTTTAAGTATACCGGAGACAAGGTGCGCAAGGTCGATAATTGGCCCGGTATTGATCTGCTAACTGACTTTACTGTCATTGCACCAAGTGAGATTGGTGGCATGGCTTATGCACCCTTATCTGGTCGAACACTGGCTGATATTAAGCCGGCACCTAATTGGCTAGTTGATGAATTAAGCACCAATGGTTTGAACGGTGCGCCAGAACACGCCTATACAACGCGGTTAAAGAAATATACGGGGCGTTTGCTTGATGAGATGGTGCAAGGGGTCAGTACAGGTGATAGAAATGTTTGGCTTACTAAAATGGCAGGTCGAATGTTTAGTGTAGGTGCTGATCCGAAAACTGTTTATAACATGTTATCGGTGATAAATGATTCTTTTGTAGACCCGTCGCTATCCAGCAAAGAGATAAATGTTATTTTCCAGTCTATTTTAAAACGAGAGAGTAAGGGGGTACGTTAATGGGAAAAGCAATGGATTTACCAGCAGAGGTTCAGGAAACAGCCAACAATGTTATAAGAATGCAACGTGATGCTGATTGGCAGAATGATTTTAAAAAGAATTCAGACGATGTTATCAAAACTAAGTCCCTATATAATATCCGTTTAATTATGGAGCATGACGAAATGTTAAAAGGACTAGTTGTCTTTGACGAGTTCTCGGAGCAAATAATTAAGAATCCACAAACTGATAACTCTTTGTTCAAAAAAGGCTTCTGGAATGACAGTGATGACACATTATTAAGAAGCTATCTTGAAGATCATTACAACCTATTATTTAGCAAAGAGAACATCACGGACGCCGTGGTGACCGAATCTCATCGAAAGAAAATTAATCCCGTTAAAGACCGTATTGAAAAAGTTGTTTGGGACGGAAAGCCACGTGCTGAACGTTACTTCATTGATTACTTGGGTGCCGAAGACAACCACTATACGCGATCTATTACTAAAACGTGGTTGACGGGTCTCATTGCAAGAGTATATGTACCTGGAGTTAAATTTGAAATTGTTCCTATTCTTGAGGGAAGTCAGGGATTAGGCAAAAGTACAGCCAGTCGTAACCTATACCCGGATAAGTTTAATGACACGCTAAAAGGAATGGGGAAGCAAAAAGACGATTACCAGCAATTGCAAGGCAGTTGGGTGGTTGAGGTTGCTGAACTTTCCGCGATGAAGAAAACGGATATTGAGGGAATTAAAAATTTCATCAGTGCTCAAGCTGACACTTATCGGAACAGTTATGGTCGCTATGCTTTACCGCACCCTCGTAAATGTGTATTTATTGGGACAACCAATCAATCCGATTACTTGAAAGATGCCACTGGTGAGCGGCGTTTTTACCCAATTAAATGTGGTGTTAATAAGGCCAAGTTAGATGTATGGCACCCGGACGAGAACTTTATTCTTCAAGTTTTGGCAGAAGGTAAGTATTGGTTTGATAATGGCGAACTTTTGTATCTGGATAAGGCGACTATGAAAGAAGCTAAAGCCTACCAAATGGAGGCTGAAAGTGTTGATCCTATGAAAGATGCTGTTGAAGAATTTCTATCCATGAAAGTACCTGTCGATTGGGAAAACATGAGTACCAGCTTGAAGCAAAGTTATGTTAATGACTACGGTCATCAATCTAAATGGTTGCTTAATCAGATCAGCAAAGAACGGAAACTACTGAATCAAACAACAACTCGCGAAATTATGGAAGTTGTTTTCCATAAAACAGTTGATCGTTATTTAACTGGTCGAACAAACTCAGAAGCAAAGCGAATTAAATTGTTAATGGATAATATGGACGGTTGGAAAGCACAACGAATTAGAATGAATGGAAAGTTTCCACATGGCTATGTTCGCGTACAATGATCGAAAATGCTAAGTGTACCACGTTGCACCGGGTAATGAACCACGTTAGGGCACTTTTAAACGTTGTTATATCAACGATTGTCCGGGTGTACCACGTGTACCACGTTAAAACGAAAAGTTTCAGGTACAGGAGGGAAAGGAAAAAAATGAAAGTAATTTATCCAAGTTTGGTTGAACAATCTTTTGATCTTTATGTCAAACGATATGGAACGGTTCCTTCAAACAAAGTAAACAAGTTGAAATCACATATTTATAGTGTCTTGGTGCGAGATGGTGTTTTGAAGCAAAATGGTGAGCCAACTCAAAAAGCAAAAGATGATGGACTGGTTGAAAGCTTCACGCCGAATGAACAGGGGGAGTATGAGCCAGAATCTGTAAGAGATTTAAAACTTATGTATCCAATGTATGCGCAATTCAGTGACAATCACTTCATGAAATCGGGCCAAGGGTGGTTAGCTGACGCTTATGTTATTCGAAGTGTGGCAAATCAAATATTGAATGATTCTAGTAGTGATGAAGAACAACGGCAGAGTGCGTACCAAATGTTGGCACAATTAGACAAATAGTTTTAAGGAGAGAAATAGTTATGAAAATCAGATTAATTGATGTTGATGGGAAAATTGATCAAGCTGACTTGTTCGTTTTACGGGAGCCAAAGGAGGGCGAGCACTTGTATTCACGTAATGGTCGAGATATTTTGATTGTGGATATTTACCAATTTGTTAGAAACACGAAAGAAAATCAACGTGAAGAGCCTGACTTTGTGGCAATGGTTGAATATCAAGAAAACGGAAATCCAGTTTTAACAGATTCATACAGTGAGGCAGAACGAAAAGTGGTTGATTGGCTTAGTCTAGGTGATGACGATGAAGACCTATGATGTATCGCGTATGAAGCACCGCTGCCAATTCGGGGTATATGGTGATAGTGATGAGATTAACCCGAATACGGGTGTTCCCATTCAGCAGTTCGTTCCGCAATTCTCACTATGGTTCGGTGAGTATAGCCAGACCATCAACCAGCAGATTACTCTAACCGGAGACAACCTGACAGATACGAAGATGATTGTGGTACGGCATAATGAGCAGGTCAATCAGCAACAACTGGTTAAGATCGGTGACACCCTTTATCGGGTCAACAACGTAGCCGGTGATGATGAGGTTAACTCATTCGATGTCATCACATTGGTTCGCTACCAGAAGCACGGGTAATAAACGAGAGGTCGTCTTCACGGACGGCCTTTTGTGTATACAAGGAGATATTATTATATGGCAAAACCTATGAAGCAATGCAACCATGCCGGGTGCCGTCAGTTGGTGCCCTATGATGTCCGTTACTGTGGTAAGCACCAACACAAGGCTAACGCCGAAACTTACCACAAGCGCATGTATGGCGAGCATGAGGGACGCTATCAACAATTCTATAAGTCATCTCAATGGCGTAAGTTGTCCCGGCGATTCCTAGAGAATAACCCTATCTGCGTGCAATGCTACCAAGATGGTGTGATACGTAAGGCTGATGTGGTCGATCATATTGTAGAGTTGCGTGATGATTGGTCCCGGCGACTAGACGAAAGCAACTTGCAACCATTATGCTACCGACACCACAATCAAAAGACTAAGCAGGCTAGGGAAGCACGGTCAAAATAGGTCAGCATTAAGAATGGTGGTAAGGCGTGATGTGTCTGCGATAGTTGGTGATAGATGATGGTTGCGATTATATAGAGTATTCGCAAGTGAATATGGTTAGGTAGAGCGGAATTTTCCGCTGAATTAAAAATGGCTGGCTAAGTTAAACTTAGGTAATATCTGCGCAATGATGTCCCGGATTTTCGGGAGATCTACTAAGCGAAGTTTTCCGCTGGCCGAACAAGTGTAGTGCTGACTACACTTGTTAAGCTGAGTTACTGAGGTCGCAAGTTACGACCCCAACGCACTAACTTGGTGTATTAGCTGACCCGTTAAGATTACGTGACAGGTTGCCTTCGCGGCTCAATTTTGAGCCCCCAATTTTGGGGAGCCAAGCCGAAAACTAGGCCGAGTTGGATTTGGTAGCCGACAATTCGACCGCGAGCATTCTAAAGTGATTGTAAAACTTGGTATATCAATGATATGGGGGGCTATGAATGAACCGATAAGAGCGGGCACACTCCTTTCTGTGCGTAAATTTCCCTTTAAAAGTTTGATTTTTTGCCAATATTGACAGAAATCAGAAAATGTCTACTACTTTATTCAAAATTTGCATAAATAAAAAGTCAAGGGGTGAAACATAACTATATGGAGTATGCTAACCAATAACAGCATACTATATATTGCACTTTTCCCTCGAAAGTGTTACGATTTATGTATAATAAACGAATTCCGAATATATGTGCATTTGAGCTACCTCAGCCATGCTGTGGTGGCTTTTTTGCATATAAATTTAGCGAAAGGAGCCCGAAAATGGGTCAAAAAATTAAGCAACTATCAACTCTAAAGAAACATCTAACGAACGAAGAACGCGACCAGCGTAAGGACGCCGAGACGGCCTTGTTTGATTACCCGTCACTCGATTTAACGCCCCCTGATTGGTTGCATGACCGTGCTTTGACTGAATGGCAACGTGTTTCCCCATATTTGAAAGCTAACACGCCCATCAGTGAACTTGATCGGGCCCTTCTAGCAAGCTACTGCCGGGCTTATGCCACCATTCAGACTTGCGAGAATGATATTCGTAAGAATGGACTAGTTCAAACGAATCAGGAAACTGGTTCCCGTAAGCCGAACCCGTACGTGGCTTTGCAGTCACAAGCCATGAAAGACCTAAAGTCCCTAGCTAATGATTTAGGCATGTCGCTATCTAGCCGGGCGCGTATGGAATTGAATAAACAGAAAGATGACGCGCCAGAAGATTCTTTTGAGGCGATGTTGTCATGATTGAATACGTTGATCAGGTCTTGTCCGGGAAAGTATTGGCTGGTCAAAAGATTAAGTGGGCATGTGAGCGATTTAAACGCGATTTAAGCCGTTCTAAAGAAGCTAGCTTCCCATTCTACTATGATGAGGAAGCGGCGGCAAAAGCGGTTAAATTTATCGAATTAATGCCTAAGACTGACGGTAGCCAACTCACCATGCAGCCCTTTCAAGAATGGATCATCAGTGAGTTATATGGCTGGCGGGAGAAAGCAACTGGCAACCGGCGTTATGATCGGGCGTTTATTAGTATGGCCCGGAAGAACGGTAAAACCTATCTGGCTTCTGGTATGGCCGCTAATGGTCTTTTAAGAGAACGTCAGCCCGCCCGTAACCGACAAGTATTATTCGTCAGCAACGCCCTTAAACAAGCTAAATTAGGCTACGACATGCTTTCAAGTGGGCTACGGCAAGTCCGCAAGCAATCGAAGTACATGCGGCAACGGATTAAGGTACAGAAGCAAGCCATTACTGACCTAGAAACTGATTCGCAAGCCCTAGCCCTTGCTAGTGATACCAGTACGCTTGATGGGTATGCCGGCACCACGGTTATTTTAGATGAATGGCATGAGGCCAAAGACCGTAAGGTATACAACGTCTTAAAGTCCGGTCAAGCGCAAGAAGATAATTCATTGCTAGCGGTGATTTCCACTTCGGGGCTTAACCTCAACGTCCCCATGCACGCCGAATATGAGATGTTGACGGACGTTTTAAAGGGGAAGATTGAAGCTGATCGCTACTTTGTGGCAATTTGGGAACTAGACGACCGCGAAGAAGTTTACGATCAAGCCAATTGGATCAAGGCAAACCCGTTGTTCAGTGAACCACATGTTAAGCAACGCATGACGGAGAAAATTCAGGCCGATGTTGACCTTGCCATTAAGCAAAATAACCTCATTCCGGTGCTGGTTAAGAACTTCAATATGTGGTTGCAAGCTAGTGAGGATAGTTATATTTCCGCGGACGATTGGGCCGCTGGTAAATTGGCAAAGGTGCCCGACTTACATAATCGTGACGCCTATATCGGCATTGATTTATCCAAAAGTAATGACTTGACCGCGGTTAGTTGGTTGATACCAATTGGCAACGGTCAGTTTTATTGTGATAGTCATTCGTTTGTGGGCACTAAGTACGGCCTTGATTCTAAGATTAAACGTGATGGGATTGATTACCGGTCAATGGAGCGCGCTGGTGAGTGTAGTATTACTCGCCTTGATAGTGGTGTGATTGATTATGATGAGCTATTTGACTATGTACAGCAATTAGTCGGGCAATATAACTGGAAAGTGAAAGCCGTGGCCTATGATCCATACAATGCTCAAACCTTAATCACTAAGTTCGAAAAATTGAATTATCCTTTATTTGAAGTGCGTCAAGGGACGTTGACTTTGAATATTCCCACCCGAAATTTCCGTGATCAGCTGTACGCGGGCCACATTAAACACAATGGTAATCAGATTCTCGCTTATGCGGTCAATAACGCCATCTTGAAAGTGTTAAATAATGGCTGGCAACTGGATAAAGCCCGCAATAGCAACCGGATTGATCCGATAGCGGCGTTAATTAATGCTTATGTGGCCGGTATGGAATATTACCAAGAAAGCGAGGCGAACCAACATGCGAACGAATATTATGCGACTGCGACGGATCTGTTCTAATTACCTATCTGCAATCCTGCTGATTATGGGGCTGATTCTGCTAGTCGTTGGTGTCGGCGGTTGGTTAGGGTGGTATGCAGCCATCATGCTGGCCGGAGTTAGCCTGATCGTTTTGGCACTACTGATTAATTATGAAGAAAAGGAGGTGAACCCATGAGCATTTTTGTTAAAGCAAGCACCACTAGTGGCACTCATGATCCAGTGGCTGACGCCTTGGTTAGTCTGTCTAGCAATGACCCCTATACGTTTGTGAGTGCGGCGGTGCTACGGAATAGCGATATTTATGCGGCCATTAATATTATCGCCAGTGATATTGCCAGCAACCCGATCGTTTGTGATACGGCCATTTTTAATACCATGATTAATCAGAACCCGAATAGCAATATGGACGGTTACCATTTTAAATATGCCTTGGCGGCCAACTTGCTTCTCAATGGCAATAGCTTCGCGGAGATTTTGCCTAATCACACCCTGAAACTGATTCCCAACAATCAATTGGTGGTTGAGCAAGACGATGTGAGCGGCAAGTTGACCTATACTTATACGCCAACCAGTGGAACGTGTCGTCAGATCGCGCCTAACAACATCTTGCATTTCAAATATTTCACCAAAGACGGGGTATCGGGGATCAGCCCACTATATGCCTTGAAAGATGAACGCCAGATTCAGTCGGCCGGCAACAAATTGCTAACCGGCTTTTTTACTGCCGGCGTGCACGGCACCACCATCGTTAAATTGCACCAAACGGACTTAGGCAAAGAAGCCAAAGAAAACGTCCGAAAACAGTTTGATGAAACGACCACCGGAGAAAATGCGGTTAATACGATTGTCACTGATGATGGTATGGATATTAGTAATCTGCCCTTAAATACCGATGTGTTAAAACTTGTGAACTCGAATGATTGGACGACCCGGCAAATTGCTAAAGCCTTTGGCTTGCCACCAGAGCGCTTAGGAGTAGAAAACAATCACTCTAACCAAGAGCAAAGTGGCGTGCAGTATCTACAAGGGACGTTGCAGCATTACTTCGATAGCTTCACCAGCGAACTATCATTCAAGCTTGGCCATGACTTCACGTTCAATACGGACAAATTATTGAGCCTTGATCCGCAGACCCAGCAAGCCCAAGCGGTGGCTGGATTTACGGGCGGCATTATGAGCCGCAATGAAGCCCGGGCCAAGATTGGCCTGCCACCAACTGATGATGGTGATATTTTCTTAAATCTACAAAAGAATGGAGTGAATAATTCATGAAACAAGATCGACGGTTAACAATTGACGCCGAATTACGGGCGCAAACGCCACAACCAGAAAAACCGGAAGATGAATCTGCAGACAATGTAACTGATCCTAAAACCCAAGACGGCCAATCAGCCAAGGGGAAAACGATTAGTGGTTATGCCATTGTGTGGAACTCACCAAGTAAAGATTTAGGTGGTTTTACCGAGATTGTAACCCCCAAGGCGCTTGATGGTGTCGATTTATCAAACGTTCTTATGCTCAACAACCACGACTACACTCAAGTGTTAGCCAGCGTCAAGGCGGGCACGCTGACGCTAGAAACAGACGACAAGGGGCTACATTTCATCGCCCAGTTACCGAATACGTCGTTTGCTAATGATGTCTATGAAGAAGTTCAAAGCGGGAACGTTGATTCCTGCTCGTTTGGCTTTGATAGTGATGATGATACCGACGAATGGACTAAAGATGACGATGGCAATATCACCCGAACCATTAACCAAGTCAAAAGCCTATTCGATGTGTCAGTAGTGGCTGTTCCTGCTTACGACGATACGAATGTACAAGTTGATACGCGTAGTTACGAAAAATTTATCAATCAAGAAAAGGAGCCTGATAATATGGCAAAGCAAACAATTATTGATCCAAACACGAATGAAGATGACAACAAGACCGGTGTTCCTGCCTTTGAAGCTTATGTACGAAGCCACGGTGAAACCCGAGACGGTTTGAATACGAGTGGTGCCAGTGCTGTTATTCCCAAGGAACTAATTACCCCCGTTTTCCAATTAAAGCAATCCACCTACAATCTCGCCCAATATGCGACGGTTAAGCAAGTTTCTAGTGGTTCTGGGACTTATCCTATCTCGACTAGTCGACAATCAGCTGTACTGGCTACTAAGGAAGAACTCGCTGATATTGCGGACGTTAACGCGAATATGTTTACGGAAGTGCCATTTGATGTAAAAACCCGGGCGGGTAAGATTGCCTTATCTAACGAAGTTGTAGAAGATGCCGAAGTGGATATTGTGAGTGAAGTTAAGGCTCAATTACAACAACTCGTTGATAATACGGACAACACGCAGATCATGGGACTGTTAACGGGTAGTAGCTTTGCTAAAGCAACGGCCACCAGTATTGATGATCTCAAGAAGATTTTCAATGTGACCTTAGACCCTGCTTTGAGCAAGATGTGGTTAGTTAACCAATCCGGGTTCAATTATCTTGATACCTTGAAAGATAGCGAAGGCCGTTACCTATTGCAACCTAATCCAACGGCGCCAAGCGGCTTTACCTTGTTAGGGGCTCCGGTCGTCATGATCAGTGATAAGTTATTGGCCAACAATGCTGACGGCACATTCCCAATGGTCGCGGGTGATTTGTCACAAGCGGTGGCGGTCTTCCGGCGCAACCAAGTAACCGCCCAATGGGATAAGTTCGATCAGTTCAGCCAAGGGTTATCAGTGATCGTGCGGAACGATTATGAAGTGATTGATAAGACTGCCGCGGTCAATGTGTCATTAGGAACCGCAACCAGCGGTAAATAGAAGAACATAAGGGGGAGCCATTTTGGACACCCCCTATATACATAAGTTAAAACTAAGGGGGAACGAATCGTTACCCCCACAAAGGAAGTGATGATATGGCTGTGACGGTTGATGATATTAAAACCAGCTTACGCTTGGACTTGACCGAAGATGATACCTTAATTCAGGGCTACTTAGATGCCGCTAAGGAATATATTCAGACCGCTGTTAGCACTACGGCTGGTTTAACCCAATATAAGCAATATGATTTTGCGGTGTCATTGCTAACACAATTCTGGTATCAAAACCGGGTGGTGGATATGAAGCAGACTCCTTACCAAGTGGTTAGCATGATCCAGCAACTCCGTGGGCTGACAAGCGAATAAAAAGTGTTGATGAATGAATTTCATTTAAAAATAAAATAGGTGAAATTAATTGAACGAAATGTTATAATATAGGTGTCCTTAGTAATTCATTTAATTCATTGTTAGTAAGGGAGCCGCAGATTGCGACTCCCTCTCCTTATACATATATTTGGAATCAGAAAGCGTGGTTCCAATGCGTCAAGATATTAAGAAGATCCGTAATTTATTAAAAGAGTATGCCAAACTAAAACAGGAAATTCGGACGTTTAATCAGGTATCTAGTCCAGTTTTAAGTGTGGCTCCTAGTCACAGTTGCGGCAATGGCGTTGAAACTAGCCTCATTAACTATGTTGACCTATCCTATCAGCTAAAAGAGGTTGATGACGCGCTAAATGCGATCCACAATCCGCAGTATCAATTTATCCTGCATGATTATATCATTGAGAAACGTTTCACCCGAAGCGAGGCTTGCGAACGATTGTCCGTTAGTGTTAGCAAGTTTAACTACATGAAGAATTGTGCGCTTGAATTATTTAGGGTTGCATACATCGAATTAAAGTGTTAAAGTTAGTTAAATTGACATGTTCGGAAGTTATAAGTATCATTCATCTTTGCTATCTATTATTTTCTTAGATGTTAATTCAATTTGGTTACTTTGGTTTGATTCCTAGGAGGATATATATATGCAAAATGGTACTGTAAAATGGTTTAATGCTGATAAGGGCTTTGGGTTTATCACTGGTTCAGATGATAAAGATGTATTCGTACACTTTTCAGCAATTCAAACTGACGGTTTTAAGAGTCTTGACGATGGGCAAAAAGTTAGTTACGATGTTGAACAAGGCGATCGAGGACCTCAAGCGACTAATGTTGTTCCACAATAATTTGTCTAATATTATGAAGAACTGCTTTTGATGGAGCAGTTCTTTTTTATTAAAGGCATACAGGAAAGCAATGTGATAATATGGATTTTATAGATGTTTATGGCATTAATCACGAAAATTGTACGCTTGTTACACCAACTAGAGAGTACAGTCGAATCAACATATTCATGGATTCAGTTGGGCGAAGATTTGTAGCTATGAGTCCTGATCCTGTACCTAGTAAATATGGCTCAGTAAATAGTCATTGGAAACGTGGCCGGCCATCTGAAGCACCGAAAGATTATTTTTATATTGATAAATAAAAAAACTGTTAACCGATGAAGTTAACAGTCACTGCCCCGCGCAAGTATGAAGCCACCGGAAACGGTGGTTTTTTTGTAAAGTAAGCCAAATGGTAAGCCAACCATTATTTACTAAGCGTTAAAACCATTGCTATCATTGGTGTGTAGGCATTTATAAAGAAGTGGGGGTCATTCCCAGTATACCCAATTCCTACTTATCAGCCGTTGTCATAGGGTGTCAAAACCCTTATGACAGCGGCTTTTTTAGTACCTTAGTGTTTTATAGATGGTGGCAGGGTTTAGTTCACATTTTGACAGAAGAACAGAGTATTTGAAAGTTTTAAAATGAGGATGAAAAGTGATGATATTTTTTCAACAACTAATATATAATGGGATTAGTTGAAAGGGGATAGGGGAATATGCTAAGAAAATTGGGGTTGTCTTTAATTGTTATCGGCGGGGTTTTGACTATAGGGACAAAAAATGTGAATGCGGCCTCTTTTGCTTCAGGGGACTCTATAGTTTCTATGACTACTCGCAATAATTATATTCATGATTCAAAATACCGATACCTAGTCACAAAGAAGAATGCAATTGCTTATAAAGCAATTGGTAAGGCACCTGATTATACTGCTAGTGTGTCTATCAGTAAAAATGTGCCATTAACAGTGCGGCAGACGGTTGAGGGAGGACATATTGTTACGGAACCGCAAAGCACGGATAAATTATTTTTAAGTAACGATAAGCAATTTGTATATTCCAGTGATGTAAAATCATTAAGTAAAAAGCAAATTAAAGTGCTGGCTAAGGATTCTAAAAAGTGGTCCTCAAAAATCGGGAAAAAGAGTGTACAGGCGGTCGGTTATTATACTGGCGATGGTTATGAAAAAATTAACGGGTATTTGAGAAATGGTAAAGGTCAGAAAAAAGTTGTCAAAAAAGCGCAACTGGTCCAAAAGGGGATTTCTAAATTCAAGCTACGTTACAATACGACAGTTTATCGTGGTATATCTAACAAAGGCTTAAAGCTCTCACTAAATAACCGGGGGTTAAGCGTTGGATCAATCTATCAAGACAAGGCCTTCTCTTCTACTAGTCTCTCTAAGCAAGTCGCCTTAGGATTCAGTAGTCAGTGTCTTTTGAGAATCAATATTCCAGCCGGGTCCCATGGGGCCTATATTGATCCAATCTCAAAGAATAAAGGTGAGAAGGAGTATTTGCTGAAAGAGGGACAAAAATTAATTGTTACTAAGATTCAAAATGTAAGTTATACGGAAGCGACAAAAATGTACCTGATTAAAAATAAAGGGTCAAAGGTAGTCCAACACACAACTAATAACGTTAAGGGAAACTACAAACTAATTACGCTAAATTTGTTGAATTAAAAACTGCTAACCAAGGTGGTTAACAGTCACTGACTTGTGTAAGTATGAAGCGATGTTTCTAGTGAATCTAAATAGAAGGTGAGTCGTTAACTGCGGTTATGCGTTGTTGACGGCTTTTTTGTGGCCAGCAGAAACAAACTAGCGTATCCAATAGTAGCCAATTGTTCCCAGAACAACTAGCAGTCCTAGATTCACGAGGGTAAAGACCTTAAAGAACTCCCGGACGGTAGGCCGATTGGTTAGGAAAAGAAGTTGTTTGAGGGCCAATAGATTGGCAAGGGAGGCCACTAAGGTGCCTAGCCCCCCCAAGTTAACGCCCCAATACAGAGCAGTTAGGTGATTGGTAAAGTTCGCTAACAACACGGTGGCCGGAACGTTACTGATTACCTGACTGATGGTCAAACCGGTGAGGTAACTTGCGACTGGGGTATGGGTGACGTGGGCAATCAAGGTTGTTAATGTAGCATTATGACTGAATGAACTGACTAAAATGAAGAAACAGATAAAGGTCAGCAGAAGGCCATAATCCACTTGCTTGATGGCGGCGCGATTTAGTAGCCAACCGCTAATGATAACAATCACGGTTATCCAACCCAAAGGAAATATTTGAAAGATTCCCAATAGGGTTAAGCCAAACAGAAGAATGGTTAAGGCAATCTTTCCGGGATGCTGAGGAAAGAGCCGTGTAGGGGCAGCCTTAGTCGATCGAGGCGCGATACCATAAGTGAGTCCAGCTAAGCTGAATAATCCGATAAGCATTAATGGCGTTGATAATTTTAGAAAGGCCAGGCCGTCAATGTGGTAGTGAGCCACTAAGAAGAGATTTTGTGGATTACCAAATGGTGTAAAGGCACTTCCCAGGTTGGCCGCTAGCACAATTAGGGTAGTGGGGAAGGCAATTGGCAAGTGCTGTTGATGTGCTAGTCGGATATACATGGGGAATAAGGTTAAGATGGCAACATCATTGGTTAAAAACATAGCGCCTACAAAGGCTAATAGAACAGTGTATTGCACAATTTGTCGTTGATTATGGGAATGTGTTAGTAATTGTTGACTAAGTTGGTCTAAAACGTGGTAGCTGTTAAGCAGCTGGACACAAACCATCAACGCTAGCAGTGACCAGATGGTGGTCCAGTTAATATCATGGATTTGTGGGCGGCCGACAAATAAACTAAGCCCAGCAGCCACCGCGGCAATCCATAGAACCTTGTCGTGTAAGATACGGGTGGTCACAGCTTTCATTGCAAAAATTCCCCTCTTTCAAGCCAAAATAAAAACAAGACACCGTTGCCCGATAGTCTTGTTTCATCATTATAATTTAAATAAGTGGGGTTTGCCATAGAACCACCCTTGTCGAAGATCAATCTGTAGGCGATTAGCCATATCATGTTCAGCCTGATTTTCGACTCCTTCCAGAATTAAGCGGAGTTTGTATTCCTCCGCAATCTTTTTCCAGAATTTTAAGTTATCCGGGATTTCATCGGCGCAATCTTCTTGGCGAAAGTTTTGCATGGCAAATTTGATTTCACTGGCGTAAGACAACACGGGCTCCAAGTGATCATAGGTGTTGACCCCGGTGCCCACATCATCCAGGCTCAACTGAATGCCATGCTCATCAAAGTAGTGAACCTGATCAATCAGTTGTTGAGTTGAAATGGCTTTATCCGTAATTTCTTCAGTAACCTCTAAGACAAGGGTAATGGGATAAATTTGTTGTTGGGCGTCGATAATAGCTTGTGCAATCGTTGGATCAATGAATTGACTGCGGTTAACGTTATATGAAACTGAGCCAATCTTTAAAATTAGCTTCTGCGCCGTTCGCTGAATGAGGTCGGCCTGAACGTCGATCGGAATTGAGGCAAAATCGTGTGGCAAGACCCATTTATCATCAATCTGTTGCCGAATTAGCATTTCGTAGCCGATTAGTGAATTGTTTAAAACATCAATCTGCGGCTGCAAAAAATAACGATACATGATGTGGCCATCCTCCTTAAAAAATATCTACATCCATCATACGTTATTTTAACGGGAATTAAAATGGGGTATGTGCTAAAAAAACGTAAGCCCTTAATATATTATCTTTGATAAAAATATATGGTTTTATTATATAAAATAGCAGAATGTAGATGTTATCAGTTGTTTTTCACGGTATACTGATAAGGAAAGTTTAGAGATAAACCTAATTAATTTCCAAGGAGAATGATGTAATGTCATGGACAATGTGGCTAGTTCCCCCAATTATCACGAGTATTTTCTTTGTACTTGGGGTAATTACCCTTTATTGGTCAATTTTCACTTGGGCGACGACTAAAGCCGAATCACAAAGTAAGCCAGTTAACGTGCAGAAGGTTCAAATTGTAGTTGGAACGATTTGTGCGATTATCTCGGTATTTGCACTGCAATTGTTGGTTCGAGATAGCCATCTAGGATGGACATTTGTTAATTTTCAATTGCTCCTACTTTTGTTTGTTGCTTATTTCCTACAACTTAAAATTCCATATTGGTTAGTTTTTGTAGTCGCTATTGGGTTCATGTTAATGAATGGAAATGTAACTGCCCCATTATCCTGGGTATTCACGTTGGTTTTTGTAGGCTTTTACGTGGTCGCTTATCAACACAGCATTCACTTATGGCGTTGGCCATATCCCCGCTATATTCTAGTGGCACTTAGTTTTGGAATGGTTCTCTGGCTTTTAGTCAAGATGCGCTTTCACTTGCCTTGGGTCACCTATTGGATTAAAATGGCAGATTATGCCTTTTTAGCAACTTTGATGTACGGGTACTTTAAGATTCAGGATAAGGATCGGCGCATTAAAGATCGACTATTTCAGTCTGCTAATTGGGATGCGTTAACCCATGTACAAAATTACGCGGCGTATGATCGTGCTATTGACTATCATTTTAGTCGAAGTCTCATCCGACACAACAATCTAACAATGGCAATGTTTGATATCGATCACTTTAAATGCGTGAATGATACGTACGGCCATTTAGCTGGCGATGAAGTGTTGAAGCAAGTTTCCAGTACGGTTGTTGATGTATTAAAAGCAAAAGATGAGCAGATTGTGTTGTACCGAACCGGTGGCGAAGAGTTTAACGTGATTTTTCCAGGCTACACTGTGGCCCAAGCGCAACCGTTGGTGCAGGAGTTCTTTGATCGGGTGAAAGCCTTGCGAATTCCGTATAATGATGTGGAACTTAACGTTACCATTTCAGTAGGCGTTTCGAGTTTGCATCGTACGGATCACAACCCCTTGGATTTCTATAAACGGGTTGACTCTCATTTGTATCGTTCGAAAAAGATGGGACGCCAACAAATTACTTTGGAGTAACGGCAGGTGCGTTTTTAATAAAAATGCGGTAGAATAGCTGCTAATCAAATAGACTGGTTTAACGGGGGGCATTCATCCGTGATTTTATTACTTTTACTACTATTACTGTTATTTCCACTTTTACGATTGGTTTTTGGCCTGGCCGGTTGGCTATTAGGCCTAGTGGGGACGTTAATCATCGGTGCGATTGTCTTAGTGGCCTTTGCGGCAATCTTTCGTTTTTTGATTGTTGCGGTTTTGGTTGTCGGCGGGGGTCTTTGGATCTCGCGAGGATTGTTCAGTTAAGTTGAATAAAAAAATGGCTCTTTGTCAACGGGTGTTGATGGAGGGTTTATGTGGAACTTCGTTCACTTGCGAACGGGGTTCCTTTTCTTTAATCTGATTTTAAATTCAATTTGAATACGAAAAACAAAGTTT
>NZ_JBNIIX010000012.1:0-96333 GCF_050106635.1 Levilactobacillus sp. LN180102 | reverse complement strand
TTGGAAAAACTTTGTTTTTCGTATTCAGATTGAATTTAAAATCAGAGTAAAGAAAAGGAACCCCGTTCGCAAGTGAACGAAGTTCCACATAAATCCTCCATCAACACCCGTTGACAAAGAGCCCTATTTCCGACGAATACCTCGCCGGTTCGCACTTAATTCATTTTGTTGTTTCCGGAACTTCTCAAAAGTTGCATCACGTTGTTTCTGGTTCTTATGGGTATCCACCCGTTTTGTATACTTCATTTTTTTCACCACCGTTTTCATTAATTAACTGTAAGTACTATACAGCGAAAACCCCGTTTACGCAAGCAGAAGTCCCTGTCGTTACAGGTTCCCATAAACACAAAAAAGGCCGAGACAATTGTCTCGACCTTTTCAACTTATCTAGTTATTCAACTGTCACACTCTTAGCCAAGTTCCGTGGCTTATCAACATCTAAGCCCTTATTTAAACTCGTGTAGTAAGCCAACAATTGTGCTGGTACGACACTTAAGAGTGGCATTAACATCTCATCGACATCCGGTAAGACTAAGTCATCACCATCTACGGCTAAACTTTCCCGGACAATCGTCAAGGTTTGTGCACCACGGGCCATCGTTTCTTGTAAGTTACTCCGGGTTAAACCAGCCGTCTTCGCCTGCGTAATAAACCCAATAACTGGTGTTCCAGCCTCAATTAATGCAATCGTACCATGCTTTAATTCACCAGACGCGAAGCCTTCACACTGAATGTAAGAAATCTCTTTCAGCTTCAAAGCTGCTTCTAAGGAAACGGCGTGGTCGATTCCCCGGCCAATGTAAAACGCCCGGTTAGTCTTTAACAAGTACTTGGAAGACATCTCTTCCAGCTTATCCTTTTCATCCACAATAGCTTGCATCCCAGTTGCGACGAGTCCCAACTGTTGCCGAATATTGAAATTCTGCGCAATGATCTGGCCAGTTAATTCACCTAAAGCCTTGGCCAAGATAGCTTCCAAAGCAATTTGGGCCGTGTACGCCTTAGTTGAAGCCACCGCAATTTCTGGACCGGCATGTAACAACAAGGTGTAAGTGGCTTCACGTGATAACGTGGAGTTTTGCACATTGGTGATTGTCAAGCTTGGGTAACCCGCATCGTTCACGTTAACCAAAACTTCACGACTGTCAGCTGTTTCTCCAGATTGGGTCAGGAAAATAAAGAATGGCTTCTCAGATAACATCGGTTGTTCATACGCAAATTCTGATGACACGTGAACTTCCGTTGGAATGTGAGCCAAGTTTTCAAAGAGGCGCTTACCAATCAGCCCAGCGTGATAACTCGTCCCAGCGCCAATGATATACAATCGATCAGCGGCTTCCATTGCTTGTAGCAATTGCTTGTCAATATTAGGTTCGCCGTGTTCTGACAGATACGTTTGGGCTAATTTACGCATCACATTAGGTTGTTCATCAACTTCTTTTAACATGTAGAATGGATAAGTGCCCTTGTCTGCTTCATCAGCGTTCATGTCAACGTGGAAAGGTTTCCGCTCAACAGTCTGACCATCAGCGTCTTCGATTGCCACTTTATCTGGCGTGATCGTTACAACTTCACCATCCATTAATTCCAAGAAATCGTGGGTTTCCCGTAACATGGCCAAGGCATCTGAGCAGACAACGTTGAAGCCATCGCCGACACCAATTAATAAGGGGCTCTTGTTCTTAGCCACAAATAATGTGTCTGGTTGTTCCCGATCCATCATTAAGAAGGCATACGAGGAACCCTTCAGCAGGCCTAGTGTCTTCAAGAAAGCCTGCTTAGCATCTAAGTGATCTTCTACCGCAAACTTATCAATCAACTGTACGACAACTTCTGTATCCGTTTGGCTCCGGAAAGGTACATCACTTAAATATTGCGCCTTAAGTTCTTGGAAGTTATCAATTACACCATTGTGAACCAAGTAAAAGCGGTCGTCGTTGGAGAAATGTGGGTGCGCATTATCCACGCTAACCACCCCATGCGTTGCCCAACGCGTATGACCAATCCCAGTTGATCCGTGAACTTCTGGCGTAATCTTAGCACTTAATTCGGAAATCCGGCCCTTGGACTTTACCAAATAATCCTGGCCTTTTTGGTCATTAACATAGATTCCGGCTGAATCATAGCCGCGATATTCCAACTTTTGTAGCCCATTAACTAAAATTTTAACGGCGTTATCGTTACCCGTCACTCCAACAATTCCACACATAAGTTTATCTTCCTTTGCTCGACACCACTTCCGGTTATCCGGTCGGGTCGGTTAGTTTGATTAGCGAAATGTATCAGTTTTCTCTAAAATTGGTATAGACTGAAATGTTTTGAAAATCATCTCTGAATGACTATACTTTACAGCGTTCTGTTAGGGTTGTCAATTATAAAAAATAAAACCGGTCTATCATTTCTAACGGATGGCAATCACCGACACTTTTCTGAAACATCTCTGCCATCAGTTTACCATAGCTATCCTAAATTTGGACACAAAAAATGGCGGGAACCATCCCCGCCACACAAACATCTTTACTTTATTCGACACCCACTTCAGCCCGAACCACATCCGCAATTCGACCAACATAGGCGGCCACAGTTTCTTCCGTTGGCGCCTCTGCCATCACCCGTAACAAGGGTTCAGTTCCTGAAGGCCGAACTAACACGCGGCCGTCACCATTCATTTCCTTTTCCACAGTCGCAATCATTGCCTGTACCTGCGGATTCGTCAAGGCCGCTTGCTTATCTGACACCTTGACGTTCACCAGCTTTTGCGGATAAGTCTTCACGTCTGCGGCCAGCTCTGATAACTTCTTACCGGTAACTTTTAAGATATGCAGTAATTGTAGACTAGTCAGTAACCCATCACCGGTCGTATTAAAGTCTAAAAAGACAATGTGACCAGACTGTTCGCCGCCCAAGTTATAGCCTGACTTCCGCATTTCTTCAACAACATAACGGTCACCAACTTTGGTCTTCACCGATTGTAAATCATGAGCTTCCATCGCCTTATACATACCGAGGTTACTCATCACCGTCGTCACAATCGTGTCTTTTTTCAGACGGCCATGTTCTGCCATGTACTTTCCACAAATGTACATGATCTTATCACCATCAACCAAATGGCCTTCTTCGTCAACCGCGATACACCGGTCACCATCACCATCAAAAGCCAACCCAATCGCTGCGCCCTGATCAACCACAAACTTTTGCAATTGTTCAGGATGCGTTGAGCCCACTTGATCATTGATGTTTAACCCATTCGGCGTCGTTGCAATCGTATCAAAATCTAAATTAAGATCGGCATATAAGCGAGACACTAATCCACTGGTTGATCCATTGGCAGAGTCAACGGCGATGTGCAAACCATCCAAGTCATCGGCAATCGTTTGTTCCAAGAACTGAATGTATTTCTGACTACCTTCTGAGTAATCCTCAACGGTGCCTAAACCATCAGTCGTTGGTCGCGGTAAGTCATCCGTTGGCGCATCCAAGAGTGCTTCAATTTCCTCTTCCATCTCATCGGACAACTTGTAACCATCATTACCAAAGTACTTAATTCCGTTGTATTCAACTGGGTTATGCGAAGCCGTAATCATGACACCGGCTGCGGCACCTTGCGTCCGCACTAGATAAGCCACAGCAGGCGTCGTAATCACACCTAAGCGCAATACTTCGATCCCTACTGATAATAGACCAGCGACCAAGGCATTCTCTAACAATTCGCCAGAAATCCGGGTATCGCGAGCTACCAAAACTTGGGGATGGGCATTTTGACTATCAGCGTGTTGCGTCAAGACATACCCGCCAAATCGACCAACTTTAAATGCCAACTCAGGTGTTAGTTCCTGATTAGCTACGCCACGGACTCCATCAGTTCCAAAATACTTCATCACAAAATTCCTCATTTCTCAAATTGTTTGCTTACTTTGTCGTCGCCTTGACCATCACTTTAATCGAGGTCGGATCAAACGCCGTTACGTTATTATCACTCGTGTCCAATGTGACCGTCTTAGTTGCTTGACTCTTGACGTCACTGACATCTACGTCCACATCAACCTTACTAAGCTTCTTTAGCTGTGTCGCACTGCCGTAAGCGGTGACCTTGGTGGTGTCACTGCTTAGTTTATATGTCATTCCGGACGAGCCATTCTTCGCGTTCAAGTTCACGCCAACCTTTTTACTTTGACCATCCGAGGTAATGGGTAAATTCACGGTCGTGGTTGATGGCGTCAAAATGACATTCACAGTTTTACCACTGCGATCAATGGCCTCAATAACCGCCTGACTACTAATTGTTTTCTTGGTGTTAGCGGGAACCGTCAATTGGGCAACGACCTGCTTAACCCGTGATATTTCATTAGCGGCGCCCGTTGCTTTGACCGTTGTCGTATCGGAAGTTGCCTTCCCAGCTGAGTAACCAGCCGCAATATTTTGGCTATTATAACGAACCTTAACCGGGAAAGAGACTGTGCGCCGTGGTTCGATATCTACGGTAATTTTCTCCGGCTTAATCGTTGACTCAATTTCATGATTAAGTCCCTCTTGGTGTAAGGTGACTTTATGCTTGCCTACGCCCAGATCGCTTAAGGCTGCATAAACTTTAAAATTCTGGGTGTTAGCAGTTGTTGTAACCAATGCCAACGGTCCCTTTAAGGTCACCTTCACCTTTTGCGGATATCCCGTAACAAAATACTTATTACTGTTGACATTAAGCTGTAAAGGAACCGATACCGTCATCGTTTTGGTGGCCGTCAAAGATGTGGTACTGCCGGTCGAACTCGACTGATTGTTGCTAGACGACTTCGTACTATTAACGTACGAAAACAGTAGAATCGCTAAGATCAGCGCCAGAATACGGTAGAGCCACGTTGTATAACGCTCGTTTTTCATTAGCGCCGCCCCCCTCTAAACCGTTGATCCACCCAATCTAACGCCTTAACAAAAATATTGTTCGTGGTGGCTGGTGCCTCTTGATTCATGAGTTCATTTCGCAAGAACTTCAGGTAGTCGGTCTGGGTTAATCCCCGTAAAAGCTCGTTGTTCTTGGTGATGGACACTTCACCCGTTTCCTCAGAGATTACGATGGTCAATGCATCTGTAACTTCCGAAATTCCAACGGCGGCACGATGACGCGTCCCCAGTTCTTTAGGAATAAGATTACTTTCGGATAGTGGTAAATAGGCTGCAGCGACCGCCACGCGATTATCGCGAATGATCACAGCCCCATCATGTAGCGGGGTGTTGGGAATAAAGATATTAATCAATAATTCGCCGGTTAGTTCCGCATCCAAATCAATCCCGGTTTCAATATAGTCTTCCAGCCCCGTATCTCGCTGAATTGTCATCAACGCCCCAATTCGCCGTTTGGACATATACTGAATGGCTTTGTCTAAACCATCGATCACTTTATTAGCAGCTTCATTTTCATGTCGGACCCGCACAAATAGTGAGCCTCGACCCAGATGCTCCAAGCCGCGCCGAATTTCCGGTTGGAAAACAATGATGATCGCAATAACTGACCAGTTAATCACCTGATCCACTAACCATGAAACGGTGTTCAAGCCTAAATAAGCGCTAATAAACCGGACAATTAGAATTAAGATGACGCCTCGAAAGAGTTGAATCGCTTTCGTTCCCCGTAACATGACAATGAGTTCATAAATCACGAACCAGACAACTAAAATGTCGAGTAGGTTCACCAAATGCCCCAAAGTCAGGAGATTTCCCCAATCCAGGTTCATAACTTTCCCTCCAAATTGAATTCAAATTTTATTATAGCACGGCCCCGCAAACATTTCGCCCTGATTCACATAATCCAGCGTAAAGTCCCGTTTTAACCGACTAAAATGCTTATGGATTTCTTAAAGTCTATATTAGAGGGTCATTATTACTTGGATAATCTGTTAACATAGAAGTCATATTCTGTCCGCTTACAGCGCCGGCGCTGTAAAATAGAGGTAGTTAGTTGTGAAAGGTCTGGTGATTGCTTATGAGTCGGCGTGCCCGCTGGGAAATTCGGGGCTTTTTCATTGTCTGGTTAATTTTTCTCTTTTTCCGGGCAAAAGATCCCTTTGGATTTCTTGTCCTTAATACCTTTTTGGGATACATTCCAATTGAACTGAGCTTCCATATCGGTAAACAACGTCCGCGTAGTGGCTGGCTTTTTTGGCCGTTGGTCTTGATCTGGTTGCTCTTTTATCCAAACGCGCCTTATTTACTGACTGACCTCTTTCACCTTTCGCTTCTGCAACCATACGCGGTTAGTGGCTTACTCCGAGTAACACCACACTTATGGATCTATTTCACCTATATGCTGACCAGTGCCGTTAGTTGCGCCTTCTTGGGTTTCTGGAGTTTGAACTATGTCAGTCACGTGTTAACCGCCCGAATAGCTCATGATAACCGTGGCGTACGGTTGCTCGTTGTCTTAACCTTAACATTCTTAACCTCCGTTGGTGTCTACATTGGCCGGTTCTTACGTATTCATACCATCTATCTCTTCTTGAATCCTGAACAATTTATTCGACCACTACTAAATATGTGGACCAGTAATTTATGGATTTTCGTTGGTCTAATGACCTTTATCCAACTATTCTGCTATTGGGTTTTGCATATTATTATGGCGAATAATCCTTCTAAATTGGCTGAATGACTAACACCATCCAAAAACTCGGTGACCCCCATCAGGGACCACCGAGTTTTTATTTAGCCATCTTCACTATTCAAAGACATCACGAGCACGTTTTCTGAGTAATTCACGTATTGCCGCAAATGTGACGCCATATTCCAAGTAATGTTTCCGGCTTCCAACAAGGTCTGAATACCGGAACGCTCTGCTCCCAAGGCTCTGACCCGCATCTTATTAATCTGATGCTGATACTGTTCCTCATGACCGGGCGCCGTTTCTGCCTTAGCTCGTTCAATGCGATTTCGGTATTGAACCAATAAATGGTAGACCGCTTGGTTATCGAACTGGGTCTCATCAACGTCTGAACTCGCCAAATATTGCGATAACGCCTTGATGGCGGCCTTAGACGTTTCTCGTTCAATCAAGTGGCTCTCTGCATGTAACCGCTCCGTATCCTCTGAGTGCAGCCAGTAAGCCGCGTTACGGAACATATGCTTGAAAAAGACTCGCCAATAGCGCATAACACTGGGCATCGTATTTCCTGCTACCTGAGTCAACCGACTTTCTAGGTTTTCAATTCGACGCAAGGCCCCGACATAACTAGTTTGCGTAATTTTTTCGGCCTGTCGGAGTTCTTTAAGTGAGGCCCGTTCACCAGCCAAGGCCACTTGTCTTAATTTAATCTCATCGGCTAAAACCTTTTGCATAGCAGTATCCGCGCGATAGTTCATTTCCAACCGACGGATAATAAATTGATAATCCAAAATCAAATCATAGGCTGCCCGCTGATTGTCCGGTCGGCGCATCTCTTCAATCTTCGAGATGGCTAACCGCATGATGTATGCCCGCGCTTCGTCCTCACTAATCTGTCGGACTTGATCGGCGGGAATCTCATCGCCATCAGCATCTAAATCAATCTCATTGGCACCTTCGTCACTAGCACTCGCCCGTGTTTGTAACGGTTGCTTAGACGTCGAAATTAATGGCAACGTCACCGTGGCAGCCACCAAACTAATGATAATGACCCCCGATGCCACAAACAGCATCAAAGAACGGGTGGGGAAACTCGCACCAGAAGCAATGGTTGCTGGCACCGATAGTACCCCGGCCATGGTCACGGCACCTCTAACGCCAGAAAGCCCCGACAGAAGAGACATCCGAAACCCTGGACGATCCTTGGGTGCTTTGTGATTTAACCGTTCAAATAACACGTAACCATACGTCCAAGCCGTTCGAATGGCGACCAAAATAATCCACGCCATAAACGCAAAGAACAAGGCTTCCCACGTATTGAACTGGCCGCCCTTGATCACTTCAGAGGTTGCGACTGGCAGCTCAATTCCTAAGATCACAAAGACAATCCCATTCAAAGAATAGATAATAATGTCCCAGACTTTTTCCGTAACTAACTTTAACTCCGGCGAATCATCAACGATCCGGTTCTCCCGAGCATGAAATAACACACCCGCCGTAACCACGGCAATCACGCCAGAAGCATGCGTAATCTCTTCGGTCACTAGATAAATCACAAACGGCGTCGCAATTTGGAGCACCGTATTGAAAATCACATCATCGATGCCTTGGCGCCGCAAGACATCCATTAATAACTGAATAGCCGTCATAAAAATTAACCCGGATAAGAACCCGACAATACTGATATAGAAGAAATCCCCCACGGCCGTTCCCGCCGAGAAAGTTCCCGTAACCGTCGCCGCAATCGCATATTTAAACGCAATCAGGCCACTGGCATCATTGATTAAGCTCTCACCGCTGACCAAATGCATCAGACTCGCTGGTAACTTAGCTTGCTTAGAAATTGACTGCACCGCCACCGGATCAGTTGGCGACAAAATAGCCGCCAACGCTAACGCCACGGTAAATGGCATCTTCGGAATCAATTCATAGATGAGAAACCCACCAAGAATTGTCGTTAGAAATACCAGCCAAATGGCATTAGCGAAGATTGGCCCCCGCAACCGCCACAATTCTTGTCTTGGAAAGCGCCGGCCATCGTTATACAGTAATGGCGCAATGAATAGCAGCAAAAACCAATCCGTTTCCAGCGGCACTTCGAATTGCCACACTAATGCGACCACTAGGCCAAGTGCAATCTGAATTAAACTAACCGGAATAAACGTGAGGTAGTGACTGATAATATTGGAAAGTAACACTAACACAATTAACAGAATCACTGCTTCAACTATAGGCACATAAGGTCACTCCTTTTTATTTTTGAGTCGTTGGTTCTTCACCAATAATGCGGACCTCAGTTTCTAAGGTCACTCCATCTTTTTCTAAAATAACGGCTTGGATATGGTGAATTAGTTCCAGATAATCCGTTGCAGTTGCATGGTCAATGTTCACAATAAACCCAGCATGTTTGGTCGAGACTTGGGCGCCACCCCATTTCAAACCTTGCAACCCAGCTTCTTGAATCAACTGACCCGTATAATGTCCAACTGGACGCTTAAAGACGCTCCCACAGGATGGTAGTTCTAGCGGCTGTTTAGCGGCCCGCCGTGCATTCAAGTCATCCATTTGGGCTTGAATTGCGGCACCATCCCCAGGAGTCAGCGCAAACGTTGCTGTCAAGACGATATCATGATAATCCTGAATCGAACTATGCCGATAGCCAAAATCAAGTTCTGCTTGATTTAAGGTCCGAATCTCGCCTTCTGGCGTCAAAACCTCAGCGGCAACTGCCACGGTGCTAATCTCACCACCATAAGCCCCAGCGTTCATAAAGATTGCCCCCCCAACACTACCAGGGATGCCGGCGGCAAATTCCAAGCCACTTAATGCATGTGCTTGGGCCACCTGCGTCGTCGTAATCAATGCCGCCCCCGCCTCAGCGGTGACCGTATTACCGGCTGTTGTAATGGCCGCCATCTGTGTCAGAATCATCACTAAACCACGAATACCACCATCTCGCACAATCAGATTACTAGCGTTTCCAACCACTGTGACGGGTAAGCTAATCTGATTGGCATATGCTAACAGTGACTTGGTCTCCTGGACATTTGTTGGAAAGGCCAAGTAGTCGGCGGGACCCCCAGTCTTCGTGTGGGTGTAATGCGCTAAAGGCTCATCACGCAAAATCTTAATTGCTGGAAATGCCGTCGCTATATCTGCCATCATCATGAATTTTCCCTCGTTCCGCAAAGATTTAAGTACCGTTTGGTTAATTACCGATCAAACTTTTTGAACATTAATAGTCCTATTTTACCATGAAACACCCCCTGTTCGGTAATCAACGCTTCAATTACAGTAAAATCTAACTTTTCTGGTATACTAACAAGTAGTTGGAGGTGCCACATGAAATTTATTTCTTGGAACGTAAATGGCTTACGGGCAATTGTCAAAAAAGGGTTTGTCGAGACCTTTCAGGAGCTTAATGCTGATTTCTTCGGCATTCAAGAAACTAAGTTACAGGCCGGACAAATTGAACTCGATCTGCCAGGCTATTATCAGTATTGGAATTATGCCGAACGCAAAGGATACTCCGGAACGGCACTCTTTACCAAACATCAACCCCTGAATGTCATCTATGGCATCGATGCGCCTGAATTTGACCACGAGGGACGAGCGATTACGTTAGAGTATCCCGACTTTTATGTCCTAACCTGTTACACCCCCAACTCGGGGAGCGGCCTTAAACGGCTTGACTTTCGTCTAGGTTGGGAACACGCCTTCTTGACCTTCATTCAAAAGCTAGATGCCCAAAAACCAGTGATTTTTTGTGGTGACCTCAATGTTGCCCATACCGAAATCGATTTGAAGAACCCCAAAACCAATCATCATAACGCCGGTTTTACCGATGAGGAACGAGCGAAAATGACCGCGCTACTAGCGGCCGGCTATACGGATACATTTCGTTACTTTAACCCCGATGTGACCGAACGTTATTCTTGGTGGAGCTACCGATTCCATGCTCGCGATAACAATGCTGGTTGGCGAATTGATTACTTTATCACCAGTCAGCGCTTGCAAAATCATCTGCAAGACGCTAAAATTCTAGACCAAATTATGGGTTCTGATCATTGTCCAGTGGAGTTGGACGTGACTGATCTCACTGTTTAATTGATAATCGAAAGGAAAGATGACCGTGAATTTTGTTGCAATGGACTTTGAAACGGCAAGTGGCAAACGCTACAGTGCCTGCTCGCTTGCCCTCACTATTGTCCGTAATGACCAAGTCGTCGACGAGTTTTACTCATTAATTAAGCCGGATACCGACTTCTTTTGGCGGAATGTTCAAATCCACGGGATTCATGAACGAGACGTTGCCAACGCCCCTACCTTCCCAGAAGTTTGGCAGCACGTTGCCCCATTCTTTCAGCGGGATCGCCTAGTGATTGCGCACAATGCCCCATTTGACAATGGCGTTTTACGCAGTAGCTTGGAACACTATAACCTGCCACCCGCCCGGTACCTGACATTAGACACCGTTAAAACGAGTCGCAAATTTTTCCCAGAATTTCCAAACCATAAGCTAGACACAGTCTGTGACGAACTTGACATTGACTTACATCATCACCACAATGCGCTAGATGATAGCCTGGCATGTGCGAATATTCTGCTTTATGAAGCCCAGCATTTTGGGACACAACCACTGAAATTCTTTGTTTCAGTCACCGCTTAGCCAAAGCTGGTGCGACCTGCTATATATTAAAAAACTAGTATCTGCCAATTTATTTTTGGCGATACTAGTTTTTTGATCACATTATTTTGCGGACCAGTCAATCGGTGCTTGTCGATCCAAGATTGTATCAATTTCCGTTAATTCAGCGGGCGTAAAGTCCAAATGATCTAAGGCCTGAACATTAGCGACAACCTGTTCTGGACGACTAGCCCCAATTAGGACGCTCGCCATCGTTGGTTGCCGTAAGTTCCAGGCCAATGCCATCTGCGCCAAACTCTGATGACGGCGTTGAGCCACCTGATTGAGCGCCTGAATCGTCTGCAAGGTCTGGTCAACTTGTACCGGATGTAAGAACGGAATCGTTGCCTTATTGGCCCGCGAGTCTGCTGGCACACCATGTAAGTATTTATCTGTCAATAGTCCCTGGCACAGTGAACTGAAACTCACCGCAGCTTGGTGCTGGTTGGCTAACTCTGGGAGTAAGTCCGTTTCAATCTGCCGATTTAATAAATTATAACGGGGTTGATTGATAATATAGGGGGTTCGTAACTCCCGAAAAATCTGGGCCATTTGCCGCGTTTGTTCCCCATTATAATTGGATAATCCCACATACAATGTTTTACCGGAACGGACCAATTGATCCAACGCCAAAGCGGTTTCTTCCGGATCGGTTTGCGGGTCCGGTCGATGAGTATAAAAGACATCAAAGTAGTCCAAGCCCGTACGCCGTAAGCTCTGGTCAGCGCTGGCAATCAGACTCTTACGTGACCCCCAATTACCATAAGGCCCAGGCCACATCACGTAGCCTGCCTTACTGGCAATAAATAACTCATCGCGATAAGCGTGCAGATCCCGGGCCAGAATCCGACCAAAATTGGTTTCCGCGCTACCAGGTTCCGGACCGTAGTTATTCGCCAAATCAAAATAGGTAATTCCCAAATCAAACGCTTGGTGAATGATTGCGGCCTGCCGATCATTAGCATCGACACTGCCGAAGTTATTCCACAATCCTAATCCAATGGCCGATAATTTAACGCCACTTGTTCCCAAAGAACGGTAAACCATCCGCTCATACCGCTGTGAAGCTGCTTGATAGATCATCATCTTTGTCGTCACCTTAATTTGCTGAATGTCGTTGATACACCATTTCAATAGCGGTTACTGATTGCCCACTGGCATCAATGACCGTTGTGGCCGGATTAGCCGTCCGCTCAAAGCCCAATTTTTGATAAAGCTTAACGGCGGGTACATTACGTGTTTGGACTTCTAAACCAATCGCTTGCAAGTCACTCGCCGTTTCCAACCAATACAAGGCCTCATCAACCAATGCGGTACCAATCCCTACATGCCAGTAGGCCTTAGCAACTGCCACGCCTAATTCCCCCACATTTCCCTGTGGCGTTGGCGCAACCGAACACACACCGATCAAATGCGGTCCCACGCTGGCAACCAGCAATAAGTGGCGGGTACTCTGCTGGATCTGAACCAGCTGATCTGCTTCTTGAGCAGCGCTGAGTGGTTCATCAGCATCTACTAAACTAAACGTATGACTCTCCTGTTGGAGCTGATCCATCAGGGTTAAAAGCGCCTGGGCTTCCGTTGCTTCTGGTAGCCGAATGCTGACTTCTTCACTCATGAGCCACCGCCAATTGTGCAACTAATTTTTCAAAATGCGCACTGACTGGCTCAAAGCGTAAGGTTCGTTGAGACTCTCCCGCTTCATCATCCCGTTTGAAAACGATTCGTAAATAAGCGGCCGGTAGTTCGTCCGCAATGAATTTTGACCACTCAATAACATTAACACCATCGCCATTAAAGTATTCATCTAGCCCCAATTCATCTCCACCACCATTTTCTAACCGGTAGACGTCCATATGGTACAACGGTAACCGACCACCCTGATATTCTCGAATAATGGTAAAGGTCGGACTTTTGACGTGCCGTTTGATGCCAAGCCCGACTGCCAGTCCCTTAGTGAATGTCGTTTTACCAGCACCTAAATCGCCATCTAACAAAATAACATCTTGGGCATGTAACCCAGCTGCTAATTGTTGTCCGAGTGCCATCGTTTCTTCCGGACTTGTTACCGTTATTTCAAACACGCCTGTCACGTCCTTTTCTTCTTAACTATCTGATTACCCATAAATAATACCCGGACCGCTAATAAATCGCAATCCGGGCACCTCTTTTATCCGTTATAGTGATTGTGCCGCCGTAATGATGGCTACCTTGTACACATCTTCTTCATTACACCCACGAGATAAGTCGGAAACTGGCTTGTTCAAGCCTTGCAGAATTGGTCCGATGGCTTCGAAGCCGCCAAACCGTTGCGCAATCTTGTAGCCAATATTTCCAGATTGTAATTCAGGAAAGACGAAGACATTGGCATGCCCAGCAACCTTAGAATCAGGCGCCTTTTGCGTCCCGACACTGGGAACAAAGGCCGCATCAAATTGTAATTCACCATCTAATGGTAGGTCTGGCGCCGATTCATGGGCCAAAGCCGTTGCCTCTTGAACCTTCGTCACCATATCACCTTTGGCTGATCCTTTAGTGGAGAAGCTCAGCATGGCAACTTTGGGATCAATATCAAAGACCTTAGCCGTGTGCGCACTTTCAATGGCCACTTCAGCCATTCCAGCTGCATCCAATTCAATATTAATCGCACAGTCGGCAAATACGTAGCGTTCGTCACCCTTTTGCATGATAAAGGCCCCACTAATACGGTGAACGCCAGCTTTAGTTTTAATAATTTGTAGGGCTGGGCGCACTGTATCACCAGTTGCGTGCACCGCACCAGAAACCATACCGTCAGCCTGCCCCATATAAACCATCATAGTTCCTACGTAGTTCGGATATTTTAACATTTCGGCAGCTTGTTCCGGTGTATTCTTACCCTTACGACGTTCAACCAACGCATCTAACATCGCCTGATGTTGATCGCTTGGCATCTGGGCTGGGTCCAGAATCGTTAACTGGCTCAGATCAATTGCATGGTTCGTTGCCGTGGTCTCAATCTGACTTTGTTTGCCCAAGACAATTGCTTTGACCAACCCATCAGCGACCAATCGACTAGCGGCACCTAAGACGCGTTCATCCTCCCCCTCGGGAAAGACGATGGTTTTATTTTGACCATTAATTTTTTGCTTGAGACTATCAAAAAGTTCCATAAATGACGACCTCCAAATAAAATATCCCACGAATCAATTCTCTTATGGTTACCCAGTTAATGTGTGTCTGAGGTTGACTCATCACTGATGGTCACCTGCTGCGGCAACTGCCAGTCAATGGGTGTTTCCCCTAATGATGTTAGTGCGATGTTGGTTTTAGAAAACGGTTTGGACCCAAAGAAACCACGATAAGCTGATAAGGGACTAGGATGTGGTGACTGTAACACAATATTTGTCTGGGTATCGATCAATTTAATTTTTGACCGCGCTGCACTCCCCCACAAAATAAAAATCACGGGTTCCGGCCGGGCTGATAGCTTTTCAATTGCTGAATCCGTCAGTTGTTCCCAACCATGACCCCGATGCGTGTTAGCGGTTTTAATCCCATCCCGCACGGTCAGCACCGAGTTCAAGAGCAAGACGCCTTGGTCAGCCCAATGTTTCAAATAGCCGTGTTGCACCGGTTGGACGCCTAAATCATCTTGTAACTCTTTATAAATATTCACCAGTGACGGTGGTATTTCGGTTCCCGGTAAAACCGAGAAACTGCACCCATGCGCCTGACCCGGATTGTGGTACGGGTCTTGACCCAAAATAACCACTTTTACCTGGCTAAATGGCGTCCACTCGAACGCGGTAAAAATGTGATACATGTCTGGATCAATCCGGTAATGTTGATACTCCTCCACCAAGAAGCGCCGTAATTCTTGATAATAGGGCTTCTCAAATTCGGGTTCTAATACCGGCCACCAATCATTATGAATAAACGGTTTCATTCCCAACACCTCGGTTTTATTTTAGCATACCCGCCGCGCAAATGATATTATTCATCGCCGACCGATGAAACATGTTAGAATGAACACAGTGAGTTGTTCATTTACTGGATAAGGAGGATCCCCATGCGTGTACTTTATCTCAATCAAGCTGCACTATCGGCTAAGGCGACATCCGTTGTTCGTGACCAACATAACCAGTCACGCTATTTACTGGTTGGTAAATGGGGACTGCGGGCTGACGTTGTCTCGGTTTACACCATTGCCGGGAGTTTGGAAGCTGAGGTCAAACAAGAAACCCTTGGCCTGCTCCCCAAGTTTCGCCTCCTTTATCACCGCCAACTCGTTGGCCGCGTCAGCAAAACGTTTGGTGTCATTCGCGAAGTCCTGTTTGTCCGAGGATTAAACTGGATTATCATGGGGAACCTTAACCATGGGCACTTTAAAATTTATCATGGTCGCGACCTCATCGCATCCATTGATCGGGTCTCCGCCTCCGGTAACACTGTCGCCTTAACGGTTGACCATCCAGACCATGAGGCCTTAGTTATCTGTCTTGCGACGATTTTGGATCGTTGGGCCAAGCATCAACAACGGCTACCGAATCCGCTGAAAGCTTGGGCACCACGAACCCTGTCTCCGGGTGAAGTAGCACCAAGCATAGCGCGACAACCTGTAAAAAAACTAGCTGACTAATTATGATATTAATAAAAACAATCGCTATCTTCAGAATTCGTGGCTTTCTGAAAATAGCGATTATTTTTTAGTTTCCTTGAAGCCGCCACCGGCATGCGCTGGCTACACATTCAAGATTTTATTCAAAAAAACCTTTGTTCGCGGATTCTGCGGATGCTCAAATACCGCAGTCGGTGTGCCCAACTCCTGAATGATGCCATCATCCATAAAAGCGACCCGGTCCGCCACATTTTTTGCAAATCCCATTTCGTGAGTAACCACGACCATCGTCATACCGGACTCAGCCAATTGCTGCATCACGGCCAAAACATCACCGACCATTTCTGGATCTAATGCCGAGGTCGGTTCGTCAAATAACATAATTTCTGGTTCCATTGCTAGAGCGCGGGCAATGGCCACCCGCTGTTGCTGACCGCCAGACAGTGCATGGGGCATAGCTGCGGCTTTATCAGCGAGGCCCACTTGCGCCAACAACTTTTTTGCTCGTGCATCAGCATCAGCCCGGCTCAACCCATTAAGTTGTACGGGGCCCAGCGTCACGTTTTGTAAAACCGATAGATGTGGAAATAAATTAAAATGCTGGAAAACCATGCCAATGTTTTCACGGATATGATTCAGGTTAACGTGCGGGTCACCAACCCGTTGACCGTTCACCATCACCGTCCCACTCGTAACTGATTCCAATCCATTTAAGCACCGTAAAAATGTGCTCTTTCCCGACCCAGATGGTCCTATTAAACAGAGAACTTCTTGTTCCTGAACATCTAATGTGAGTCCTTTTAGAATTTCGTTTTGACCAAACGACTTATGCAAGTCGCTAACCTGAATTTTTGCCACCATCCCTATTAACCTCCCGATGAAAAAAGGAGACAACCAAACGAACCACGTTCTGTTGTCTCCTCTCAGTATTAATAATGCTTCATCACCCGTGCAATTTGCCGATCTTGTTCACGGCGTTTAATGGTTTCTCGCTTATCAAATTCGCGTTTACCTTGGGCTACCCCGATAAGGACCTTGGCAAAACCATGCTTAAGGTACATCCGCAATGGTACCAACGTTACCCCTTTATCCATGGTCGCCTGTCCTAACCGCCGAATCTCTTTTTTATGCAACAAGAGCTTACGGTTACGCAATGGATCATGGTTAAATCGGTTTCCTTGAACATACTCACTAATGTGAACATTCATGAGCCAAGCTTCATTATTGCGAATTTGGGCAAAACCATCTTGCAAGTTAACCCGTCGTTCGCGCACCGACTTGATTTCCGTTCCAGTCAAAGCAATACCAGCCTCGACCGTTTCTAACACGGTGTAATCATGACGGGCCTTACGGTTCTGCGCTAAAACATTATCTGGTGTTTTCTTGGACTTCTTTTTTGCCAAGTTGTGTCACCTCGCTTAGTGCCGGCCACCTTGCGAATTGTTCCGTTGTTGACCACCATGGTTATTGTTATTTCGATGGTTGCCACCATTGTGCGAATTCGTTGACCGTTGGTTATTGTTCCGGTGGTTCCCGTTACTATGGTTGCCACCATGCTGATTACCATTGCGGTTGTTGTTACTCCGCCCGTGATAATTGCCACCACGTGAGCGATGCTCACGATGCGGCAGTAAGTCGCTGACCGGTGCGGCCTCTGGATTTAACAGTTCAAAGTCAATTTCACTTTGTTCTTTATCAACGTGAATGACCTTGACCCGAATTTCCTGGCCAATTCGGTAAGTTCGCCGCGTATTCCGACCAACCAGTGCCATATACTTTTCAACATATTCGTAGTAATCATCTTGCATCCGGCTAATATGAATCAAGCCTTCAATCGTATTAGGTAATTCAACGAACATCCCGAACTTCATGACCGAACTAACAACCGCATCGAACTCTTCGCCCACATGATCGGCCATGTATTCAGCCATCTTCATGTCATTCGTATCACGTTCTGCATCAATTGCGCGCCGTTCAGCCTCAGATGTATGAACACCAATTTCTTCCAAAATTGGGGCAAACTTTTGCTTGCTGGCATCGTTAATACCGTGATCTTCATAATAGTGAATCATCCGATGAACCATCGTATCAGGATACCGGCGGATTGGTGAAGTAAAGTGGGTGTAGAATTCCGCGCCCAACCCAAAGTGTCCCAAGGATTGATCCGCATACCGCGCCTGCTTCAAGCTCCGCAGCATCATAACCGACACCATGGTTTCTTCAGGCTTACCGGCTACTTGCTTTAAGACCCCTTGCAACATCTTTGGCCGTAGGTGATTAGGATCACCCTTAACATTGATCCCAAAGGCCGTTAAGAATTCGAAGAAACTCTTGACCCGATCACCATCTGGCGTTTCGTGGACCCGGTACAAGAACGGTACCTTCGCCCGGAAATAATGTTCCGCCACCGTTTCGTTAGCTGCCAACATGAAGGATTCAATCATGCGTTCAGCAATTCCACGAGTCCGCAACTGCACATCAATAGCGTGGCCTTGTGCATCCACAATGATTTCAGCTTCACGGTCATCAAAGTCAATGGCCCCGCGTTGCTTACGATGCTTGACCAAAATCCGGTGTAAGTCACCCATGTCTTCAAACATCGGCACCAGTTCCTTGTAACGGTCCATGGTCAATTGATCGTGGGCTTCTAAGACCTGGTTAACCGCCGTATACGTCATTCGTGCTTTTGAACGCATAACTGACGGATGAATCCGGTGCTTCACAACATTCCCGGACTGATCGATTTCCATGTCACAGCTCATACATAAGCGGAGTTCACCCTCGTTAAGAGAACAAATCCCATTAGACAAACGCCGCGGCAACATTGGAATAACCCGATCGGTCAAGTAGACACTCGTCCCCCGCTTGTAAGCCTCCTTGTCTAAGATAGAATCTTCTTTGACGTAGTGGGACACGTCAGCAATGTGAACGCCTAAATGATAGTTACCATTAGGCAACTTCCATACCGTTACGGCATCATCCAAGTCTTTGGACGACTCACCATCAATGGTAACCAAATCTTGGTCAGTGATGTCTTCACGGCCTTTGGTTTCCTCAGGCAAGACGTGATCGGGAATTTCGTCAGCGGCCTGCATCACTTCTTCTGGAAATTCAGAGGGAATGTTGTGTTGGTAGACCACTTGTAAAATATCAATTCCGGGGTCATCAACACTACCGATCACTTGCTTGGCAATTCCCACCATAGCGTCGGGATGCTCTGCACTCGGATATTCCGTAATTTCAGCCGTAACAACTTCGCCCGGGGTTGGGTTTAAGCCCACGTTGGTCACATAGAACTTATACTTCATGACCTTCTTGTCCGTCAAACGAACTTGCCCCAAGTAACCCGCATCGTCGTCGGTTTGCATAAACTCACCGACAACTTGTTCGTAGTGATGCTCCACGATTTCGGTCACTTTACCTTCGGGTCCCTTACCGCTTCGGGGATCGCCTGGTCGAATGATTTCGATTTTGACTGTATCGCCATTCAAAGCCCGCAAGGTATTGTCAGGTGCAATGTAAGCGTCCGGCTCGATCTTATTTTCATCATAAGCCACAAACCCGAACCCCTTATCATTGCCATGAAAGATTCCCGTCAAGGTTCGTTGGCTGGGATCTAATTGGAAATGACCGTGATCGGTAACTTGAACAAGCCCGTCACGTTCTAATTGCGCCAATTCCTGCACGATGAGCTTAAATGCAGCTGAACCGTGATAATGGAGCGCATCTGAAATGCCTTCAACTGTATAACTTTGGTCCGAATGTGATCGGAAGAAAGCTGTTAAATCTGTTTTTAAAGTATTATCTTGCACTATCTATTCCTCGTTATTTTTAAAGATTGTTTGTAAAAACGCCAAAATGTCTGTTTCCAATACATGGTGTGCCGCATTAACCGTCAGCACGTGGCCGGCACCGGCATACTCATGAAAATCAATTTGTTCAGATGGATAAGCATCTGCTAGCCATTGCCCAGAACGGGGGTCAATCATCTGATCCGCGTCACCCTGGGCAATAAAGACCGGTTGTTTGACACGCTCCAAGTGGGTCGCCGTGGTATCTGCAAATGCCTGAATTGCTGTCAATTGTGCTGGCAGCTGTTCCTTCAGCCAGGCCAAGCGCTTAGTCTGTTCATCGACTGACAACCCTTGTGACTGATAATCCGCCTGGGCCATTTGCATAAATGTTGCTGGCACGTTAGTCTGCCCCCGAAAGATAACGGGCGACGCAATCGTGCCACCACCTTGCAACTCTGGGTCAGCCATCAAAGCCCGCGTCGCAAAGAGGCCGCCCAAAGACAACCCAAAGATGGCAATCTGTTGGTAACCTCGCTGCCGCAAATTGGCAATCGCTGTTTGCGTGTCTTGCCACCATTGCTGTGGTGAACCCTGCCGTAAAATATCCGCGGGATCACCGGTTGCGTGGCCCGAAAAGATGGGCGCTAAGACGGTATAATTCTCGCTCTGAAGTCGCCGAGCCAATAACCGCATGTCGTTGGAACTACCGGAGTAAGCGTGCAGTAGAATCACTGCTTGAGGTCCCTGCTCAAAGAAGAGCGGGGTTGGTTTTCGAATCATGTAAAACCACCACTTTCCGCTATTTTAAAGTTACTCTGTAAAAAAGCCCCCTGTAACAAACAAACAGGAGGCCCACATTTTACTCTAGTGTGATGATAAATAAACTAAAGCCATTGCCAATCCAAAAAACAGGATTCCCAAAACAACTGTGACTTTTTGCATAAAAGCTTCAAACCCTCGGGGTTTCTGCTTTGCAAATAAGTCATCCGCACCACCAGATAAAGCGGATAACGCGTCGTTGGTCTTGGCGGGCTGCATCATTACTGCGATAATGATCAGCACTGCGACAATTAAAATACAGGTCATTAAAAAGTTATACACGAATTTGCCTCCTACCTATCGAATAGGTCTAATAGGTCTAACTATACTCCATCTAATTTATCATAATCAGCCACGTTTTACCAGCCCCCGGCTTCGTTAATCGCTCGGCTGGGTAGAAGAATCGTTTAAGTGGGTGAGTTGTTGTCGGACAAATGCCCGATTATGCTGATAGGTAAAAATCAACAGGGTATCTCCTGCTCTTAAGATCGTGTCACCGTTCGGAATCACCTGTCGTTCGCCACGACGGATGCCTACCAGTAAGGTATCCGGTGGCCAAGCTAAGTCCCGGACCTGCCGTCCAGCAAGCCCGGCCCCCTCATTAACGGGAAACTCCAATTGATCAGTTGGCCCATCTGACTGGGCCTTTGCGGGAACCACCATTTGTTGCAGCATGGCTTCATAAATTGGTGCCCCGCCCAAAACATCAACCGTAATGTAAGCCACAATTGCCACCACTGCCAGTGGCATTAAATGTTGAAGCGTGCCCACCATTTCAGTGATTAATAAAATTGCTGTAAATGGCGCCTTGGAAATACCGGCAAAATAACCAGCCATCGCATAAATCATAAAATTAGCCACATACATAGTCGGTAACCAACCAACAGCAACAAAGCACCGCGCGCCAATAGCGCCCAACAATGCGCCTAAGGTTAAAATGGGCAGAAAAATACCGCCCGGTAGCCCCGAGCCATAGCTAATCGTCGAAAAGACAAACCGGAGAATAAAATAACCAATTAATGGTACCAATAACGGTGTTTGCTGGGCAAACTGGACAATCAATTGATTACCGCCACCTAAAGTAATCGGCCACCAAAGTCCCACTGGAATAACCAATAAAAAGGGGATGATTCCGTCAAACTGGCGTGGCAGCCAAGTTAATCGGCCATACCACTGGCCAACACGGAGCGTTACCCACTGGTAACCATAGCCTAGCCCGCCTAAACCGATCCCCAATAGGAGCAACAGGCCATAATACTTCAGCGGTAGGGCCTGCCGATAAACAATATGTAACACCGGCGTCAATCCAAAAATTTCGTTAGACACGAAGTTGGCAACAACGGCACTTGTCAGTGATGTGAGCCATACTAACGTTGAAAAGTTGTGATAAACTTCTTCCAAAATAAACAAAGTTGCCGCGATTGGTGCGTTAAAAGCCGCGGAAAGTCCCGCGGAAGCCCCGCTGGCTATCATCAAACGACGCCGACTGCCACTAAAACCTAGCCGGTCTGCCAACCCCTGAGCCACGGTACCACCCAATTGAATTGATGGCCCTTCGCGTCCCAAGAATAGCCCGGACCCAATGCCTAAAATACCACTAACAAATTTCTTCCAGAGGACTGGCCACCAAGTATAGTCAAATTCACCAGCCAATTGCCCTTCAATTTGGGGAATTCCAGAACCTTTAATCATCGGTGTTTGTTTGACCCAATGACCAATCATAAGTGCCATTAACACCAATAGAATCGCCCAGGGAACTAGTCCCCACGGATGCTGACCCAACCAGCCATAGACTGCCTGAACCAAGCTTAAAAGATGTTCAATAATCAATCGGAACGTACTAACGACAATTCCGGCAAATAACCCGACTAAACACCCCAAAACAATGGCATTTAATCGGGTTAGATCATGCTGTGTTCGTTGCTGATGTTTCATGAGTCGCTTGCACCCCCACTAGTAAATAAATGTCTATTTACCAGTTTAGCACACATATTTCTAAGAATAAAAACGAATTCGCCGATAGACAACGTATCCTAAACATCCCCCAATACCGGCGAATCCCCACCAACTTGCGGCACTTGCCCGTTCGTTGGTCTGGGGCAGCCGACGAGTTGCATGGAGTGTTGTCGCCTTAGCTGTTGCAGTATCAGAACTTGGCACGGACGCTCTGACTGTCCGTAATCGCGACGTCTGTGTATTCCGTACCCGGCGATGATTGTCCCTAAATTCTTTAGGTTTGGTCATAGACGGTGAGCGTAGGACTTGTTTTGCTGCTTGAGTCGTCGGAATGGACTGCCACCAATCACGCGGAGCTTGATGACCAACCGAAGCCGAGGGACGAACTGGCGTTGGCTGTTTAGTTGGCTTATCTCCTGTCGCTCCAACAGTCGTCTGATCTAAAATGGGCTGCGGCATTGGTGTCGGGGTCGGCTGTGGCATCGGCAAGGGACTTGGTTGCGGTTTGGGAATATCTGGCGTTGGCGGTTCAGGTGTTGGTTGTGGCTTGGGAATATCTGGCGTAACTGGTTCAGGTGCCGGTTCAGGTGCCGGCTTTGGTGGAGTAGGTTTATCCCCACCAGATGGCGTTTCGGCGCCCGTCACTTTCTGAACCCCAATGGTCCACGTGTCTTCCGGCAGTAACGCAAATCGTTCAGCGACTTGCGAGGCCGCCAGTTGGTACCCGGTTGGTGCTGTGATATAGACGAGTCCACCAATTTGCAACGGTGCCTTTGATTCACGCTGACTGACAACGGTCTTTTGTTCATCAACGAAGCGCAAATGAACTTTGGCCACGTTGTATGCCATCGCTACATAGCGAATTATTCTAGCGCTACTACCTGGACGATCGGCCGCAGGTGGTATATATAGCGGTTTTAACTGTGATAACTGGGGGTGCCCGGGAAATGGTTCCCCCGGAATCACTTGCTGCTTAACCGTCGCAAAGACACGTGAAGCTTTAACGCCCAATTCATCACGCGCTTCAACTTTATACATGATCTCCAACTCGTACGGTTCAGCAGCCTGAGCGCTCAGGCTCTGACTTCCCCAAACCATTCCCGTTAAGATCACGGCTAGGTGACGCACTATTCGGTGCCATTTCATCATCAATTCCTCCCTCGTTAGCAATAACTCCGTAGAAATTAAGACTAGGCATGCCAAACAACAAAAAAAGAAGCAAACCCATCACTGAGTCTGCTTCTTCATTTTCACTTTGGCTTACTTGTTGACGATGGCCATCCGCGCATCTTCATCCAAGTTGTAGAAGGAGTGAATCCCCTTGTATTCGGAAGTCTTACCTAATTGGTCTTCGATCCGCATTAATTGGTTGTACTTAGCGATCCGTTCGCCACGGCTCATAGAACCAGTCTTGATTTGACCAGCGTTCAAAGCAACAACCAAGTCAGCAATCGTGGTGTCTTCAGTTTCACCAGAACGGTGAGAGATGACAGCCGTGTAACCAGCTTGCTTAGCCATTTCAACAGCTTCAACCGTTTCAGTCAAAGTTCCGATTTGGTTCAGCTTGATTAAGATAGAGTTACCAACGCCCATCTTGATCCCCTTAGCCAAGTAGTCCGTGTTCGTAACGAACAAGTCGTCACCAACCAATTGAACCTTCTTGCCAAGACGTTCAGTAGCCATTTGCCAGTCTTCCCATTCGTTTTCATCCAAAGGATCTTCGATAGAAACAACTGGGTACTTGTCAACGATGCTTTCAAGCAAGCTAACGAATTCTTCGGCCGTGTATTCTTTACCGTCACCAACTAATTCGTACTTCTTCGTGTCAGCATTGTAGAATTCTGATGAAGCACAGTCAAAGGCAATGGCAACATCCTTACCGGGTACGTAGCCAGCGTTCTTGATTGCTTCAACCAAGATTTCAAATGGTTCTTCGTTGTTCTTCAAGTCAGGGGCAAAACCACCTTCGTCACCAACGGCAGTAGAGTAACCCTTTTCGTTCAACAAGTTCTTCAAATTGTGGAACGTTTCTGAGCCCATCCGGATAGCTTCCGTAACAGACTTAGCACCAACAGGCATAATCATGAATTCTTGGAAGTCAACCTTGTTGTTGGCGTGCTTCCCACCATTGATAACGTTCATCATTGGTGTTGGTAAAACATGACCATTGAACCCGCCTAAGTAGTTGTACAAAGGTTGGCCTAATTCGTCAGCAGCAGCACGGGCAGCAGCCAATGAAACACCTAAAATGGCGTTAGCACCTAACTTACCCTTGTTTGGTGTACCGTCTAAGTCGATCATAGCTTGATCGATGGCCCGTTGATCAGTCACATCGTAACCAATGATTTCCTTGGCGATGATGTTGTTGACGTTATCAACAGCCTTAGTAACACCCTTACCCATGAAACGACTCTTGTCGCCATCACGAAGTTCTACGGCTTCATGTTCACCAGTTGAAGCACCAGAAGGAACAATCCCTCGGCCCATTGCACCGGCTTCAGTGTATAGTTCAACTTCAACAGTTGGGTTACCACGAGAATCTAAGACTTCGCGTGCGTAAATATCAGAAATAATAGACATTTTTGTATTCTCTCCTTATGAGTGTTTGGCTTCACGGGAACAAAACGACAATCCCATGTTTCATTCTATAAGTTTAACTTTGAACTTTCAATCACATTTTGACCGAATTACAAATTTTGGTAGTTAGCCAGCTGAATAAATGAGGTTTCATCCAAACTGGAACCACCCGCTAACACACCATCCACATTTGATTTAGCCATCAAACCGGCAATATTATCTGGCTTCACACTACCACCATACAATACCCGCACACCGTTGGCCAAATCATCCGAGTAGATGTCAGCTAGTGTCTGCCGAATCAAATAACAACCCTCTTCGGCCTGATCAGATGATGCTGAGGTGCCACTACCAATCGCCCAGCTAGGTTCGTAAGCAACGACGATCTTAGCGGCATCTTCGGCACTAACCCCTTTTAAGGCTGCTGAAACTTGATTAACGACCCAATGGATCTTTTCACCAGCAGTTCGCCGACCCATCGTTTCATCACAACACAGAATAGGTGTCATGCCGTTACGAAAGACCGCTTGCACCTTACGATTAATCACATCATCGGTCTCATTAAAGTACCGGCGACGTTCCGAATGACCCACGATCGTGTAGGGAATCCCCATTTCATGAAGTGCCCGTGGGCTGGTTTCTCCCGTATAAGCCCCTTCATCTTCGTAGTAACAGGTTTCTGCAGCAACTCGCAGTGTCCCTTCAGCATTGGCATCCAGCATCGTTTGTAAAAACAACGCTGGCGCCGCCACGGCCGTTTCAATAACATCTGCCTGCGGTAATTGACCCTGTACGGCATCGATGAATTGACGTGCCTCAGTGACCGACTTATTCATTTTCCAATTACCAGCAATGAGTGGTATTCGCAACCTCATCCACCCCTTCTAAATAATAAATTGATTACGCTCCCCATCTTACCGAATTCCCGCCAGATTAGCCAGCGAAGACCCTTTATTGGTAGTAGCAATCACAACAAAAAGCCATGGTGACACCCACCACAGCTCTTCATTAATTTATTTGTCAGAAATTGCAGCAATTCCTGGTAACGTCTTACCTTCAAGGTATTCCAGAGAAGCGCCACCACCAGTAGAAATGTGGGAAAGCTTGTCAGCAACACCAAGTTGTTGAACAGCAGCAGTGGAGTCACCACCACCAACAATGGTCTTAGCATTCGTCAACGTACCCAAGAACTTCCCAATTTCCAAAGTTCCTTCGGCATAGTTGCTCATTTCAAAGACACCCATTGGGCCGTTCCAAACAACCGTCTTCGCATCCTTCAAGACATCCTTGAATTCAGCAACTGACTTAGGGCCGATATCCAAAGCCATGTAGCCATCTGGCACGTCGCCTTCGACTGTCTTATGTGGTGCGTCGTTGTCAAACTTCTCAGCAACCACGGAATCAACTGGTAAGACCAACTTGTCGCCGGCCTTGTCCAAGATTTCCTTAGCTAAGTCAATCTTGTCCGTTTCAACCAATGAATTTCCAATCTTCATCCCCTTGGCAGCGTAGAAGGTGTAGGTCATCCCACCACCGATAAGAATCTTATCAGCTTTAGCCAACAAGTTATCGATAACACCGATCTTATCAGACACCTTGGCACCACCTAGGATGGCAACAAATGGGTGTTCTGGGTTATCAACAGCACCACCGATAAAGGTGATTTCCTTTTCCATTAAGAAACCAGCAGCCGTTTGGCTCATGTTAGAAGCGATACCGACGTTAGAAGCATGTGAACGGTGCGCCGTTCCAAATGCATCATTAACGAAGACATCACCCAATGAAGCCCAGTACTTGCCCAGTTCAGGGTCGTTACCAGATTCACGCTTAACGTTTTCGCCATCCTTGACATCTTCATAACGCGTGTTTTCCATAACCAAAACATCACCGTCATTTAAGCCATCAATTGCGTCTTCAAGTTGCTTACCTTCCGTGGTTGGAACGAAAGTGACTGGCTTGTTTAACAAGTTTGACAAGCGTTCTGCGACTGGACGCATGGACAAACCAGGCTTGTCTTCTTCCTTCTTGATCCGGCCTAAGTGGGATAAGAGAATGGCCTTACCACCATGTTCAATCACATACTTGATGGTTGGTAAAGCTGCGACGATCCGGTTATCGTTACCAATAACGCCGTCTTTGATTGGGACGTTAAAGTCGACCCGCATCAGGACTTTTTTGCCCTTTAAGTCTAAATCGGAAACTGTTAATTTAGCCAATTTGGAATCCTCCTTGAAAATATCATTTAAAAGATTACTTTCACAATATACAGCACTTATCCCAGAAATTCAAAGGACTTATGCATTTTTTAATCGACTAACAAAAACGTGGCGGAGAAATTACCTCCCTCCGCCACGTTCGTGAGTCTTATTTTAAAATGTTGAATCAGCTTGTAGATTAGAGCGTTGCAAAGTGCAATAACGTCCGAACCATGTTACAAGTGAAGCCCCATTCGTTGTCGTACCAAGCAACTGTCTTAACAAGTTGCGTGTCACCGGCAGTCGTAACTTCCGTTTGGGTTGGGTCAAAGACAGAACCATGGTCGTCGTCGATGATATCAGTTGATACGATTTCGTCAGCATTGTAACCAAAGGCTTCGTTACCTTCAGTGTGCTTCTTCATTGCATCGTTGATTTCGTCAGCAGTAACCTTCTTGTCCAGAACGGCAACTAATTCAGTCAAAGAACCATCAACAACAGATACCCGTTGTGCATGGCCTTGTAACTTACCCTTCAAGTCAGGGATAACCAAACCGATAGCCTTAGCGGCACCAGTTGAGTGAGGAATCGTGTTAACACTGGCAGTCCGGTTGTTACGCATCTTCTTGCCACGAGGGCCATCTAAGATTTGTTGCGTAGCAGTGAAGGCATGGATCGTCGTCATAGTCCCGGCCTTAATCCCGAATTCTTCATTCAAGAAGTAAGCCATTGGGGCTAAACAGTTGGTCGTGCAAGAACCAGCAGAAACGATGATGTCATCCTTGCTCAAAACGTCCAAGTTAACGCCAGGAACAACCGTCGTAACGGCACCGGCTGGAGCAGATACTAATACCCGCTTAACACCAGCATCGATGTGGGCGTGAGCCTTTTCTTCAGAAGTGTAGAAACCGGTACATTCAAGGACGAAGTCAACGCCGTCGTTCTTAACCCAAGGAATATCTTGAGCCTTTGGTTCAGCGTAAACTGGGTATTCCTTGCCGTCAACTACGATACCCGTATCCGTAGCAGAAACTTCGCCAGGGAAACGACCATGAGTTGAGTCATACTTTAACAAGTAAGCTAACATTGAGGGCGTCGTCAAATCATTGATGGCAACAACTTCGATGTCATTTGACTTGAGTTCGTGAATCCGCTTGAAAGCTAAACGGCCGATACGGCCGAAACCATTAATACCAATCTTTACAGTCATACTGTGATTTCCTCCTTCAGGAAGCAAACAAAGAATATTTTTTTAAAAAGCAGTACATGTTAAGTGTATCACTTTTTTAAAACAAAGTCAGCAGCACCTTCATCAGTAATTAACCAAGTCTGTGCTGGCGCCAAACGCATGTATGCAGCAATGGCTGTGCCCTTTTCGGCACCACCAGCCACCGCAATCACTAATTGTTTAGCGGCTAAATCGCCAATTTCCAATCCAATTCGGGGAAATTTGCTCACCACGTGGCCCTCAGCATCATAAAAATAGCCAAAGGCTTCTCCGACCGCATGGGCCGCAGCCAGATCAGCAATCACGTGGGGCGCCATCTTGCGCCGTTTGGCCATGGCAAACGCCTGACCAATTCCGTGAATCACGACGTTACTCTGCCCAATTAATTGCAACACCTCATGAATGGCTGGTTCTGCAAATAAGGGCTTATAGGTTGCTGTCGTTAACTGTTCTGGAACATACAATTGCCGAAAATCACTATTGGTCTGCTGGGCCATCTCTGCGGCAACCGTGTTAGCTTGAATCGCCGGAGACTCCCCAACACCACCACGGGCAGGGACAAACAACAATTGACGATTAATCGACAAGGCCGGTGTGAGCGCCTGGGCCACCGCTGCCAACGTATGACCGCCCATTACGGCAACTGTACTGTGTCCCGTTGGCATTTCGTCGGTCAAGACTCGGTTAGCTGCTTGGGCCATGGCGTTCAATGACCCATTAGCGGCTGTACTATCACCCGGCACAATCGTACAATGGGCAATATCTAACTGTTGCGCCAGTGTCTGTTCCCGTTGTTGCCGACCAGCCAAGTCATTCATTACCGGTGCTAAGCCCTGCAAAACGCGTTGCCCAGCCGCCGTAACTTGCATGCCTTTGACCGACATTTGAATGTAGCCCAAGCTAGCTAAGGCATCGGTTGTTGTTCGCACGGTTCGCTCCGAACAGGCCAGATTAGTGGCTAGCGTCCGGCGACCAACCGGTTGAAGGTTCGCAACGCCCTGTAGGATACGGAAACGGCTGGTTAGCTTTGTAACCATTTGAGGCATGATGGCCTCTACCCATTGCCAATCCTCATGCATGTCGGTAACCTCCTAGTGGGACGACGTCCGACCAGCGGTGGCTAATTATCGCCCACCCTGACCAAAAATTTAAGGCCAACTTCCGCCAACCTTTAACGACTACTAGTATAAGCCCCACCCCGCCCTTTAGCAAGTGATTAACCTGGAGAATTAATGGAAGCCTTTACATGATTAAATGCCGAAAATTTGCACAAAAAAAAGCCGAGATCATCCTCTCGACTTACCGATGCGCCCGGAGGGAATCGAACCCCCATTTCAAGAACCGGAATCTTACGTGCGATCCATTACACTACGGGCGCATTACAACAACACCTCAACTACTATAACTGATTTTGGATAAAAATACAAGCCAAATTCTGCTTTTTTACGTGGCTAATCATGCTATAATGACGACATTAAGTTTTGGTGGAGGTTTCATTTATGACGCGACACAAAACATTTCGCCTCGTGGTTGATGCACTATTAATGGCGATTGTACTTTTGCAAAATCTGGTCCCGTTTCTTGGATATATTCCTTTTGGCCCCTTTAGTATGACACTAATCGGTCTCACTGTTATTGTCGCTGGGAGTGCTTTAGGTCCACGCGACGGGTTGCTCATCGGTGGCTTCTGGGGACTTATCACCTTTGTTCGGGCCTTTACTTGGCCTTCTAGCCCCGTGGCACCGTTAATCTTCACTAATCCACTGATTTCCATTTTACCCCGTTTGCTGATGGGACTTGTGGCTGGTAGTCTTTATCTTTGGGGACGTCATCGACAGTGGTCCATGCGCCAAGCTATGCAAGTCGCGGCTGGTTGTGCCGCACTAACCAATACAGTGTTAGTTTTAGGGTTGGTCTTTTTATTTTATCAAACGCCTGCTGTTGCCACAGCTTTCGGCGCCACGGGTAACCAAACATTGGGGTATGTTTTGATGATTTCACTTTTCACTAACGGTATTCCTGAATTAATCTTGGATGTCCTTGTAGCCCCATTAATTGCAATGCCATTACGGCGACAATGGGAGCGACTTAAGCCACAGACAACCAAGTAACTGCGATGATTTCATCGCAGTTTTTTGGCAACAAAAAAAGCCGCAACGTCAACAACGTCACGACCACTGATGCGCCTGGAGGGAATCGAACCCCCATCTCAAGAACCGGAATCTTACGTGCGATCCATTACACTACAGGCGCAAAACAACATCGGTGCTTTTGAGCACTTAATTACTATACCCGATGCTGAATATAAATTCAAGTGGCTGGGTAAATATTTTTCAATTTCCCATTAAATGTAGATAATCGTCACCCCACCAAAACTCACCTTGCCGGTAATTGAAACAGCAGGCGCCTCGTTCTGGGCTTCTTGAATCCCCTTTTCCTCCACCGTACCAAAATTAACATCAACATTCGTCTTCACGTTCCACGTTCGGGGAATGTATAATTCGGCACCGCTAAACGACGTCTCTAACACAATTGACGCACCAGCCGGGTTGAGCTGCACCTCATCAAAATACACTTTGGCATTGCCCATAGATACCTTAATCACTGCCTGACGAAAATCCGGGGACTGAATGTAGCGAATGCTACTGCTCATGTTAACGTCCACCACGGCATCTTGATCACTGATACTTTCAACATCATCATGATTTTCCGCCCAATGATGATGCCATTCCTGGCGGTTAACATACGCGTGATACCAACGCGGCTTAATGATTAACGACAGCCCGATCGTTAACAGCAAAGCCGCTCCCAAAATCGTCCACGGCGCCAAGGCAGCAATACCTAAGGGCCGAGCAAAAATAATCGCCAGAAATGCTAGAGAAAACACCATCCCCGGTACCGCTAAGTGAATTAAGCTAGCCACAAAACCCGCCACTAAAAACATCGCAATGACGATCGTCCAAAAGCCAATATGCAGGCTAAATAATCCCAATTGACTGACGACCAAAATACCGGCCGCCAGGACTAAGAAAATACCCCAAAACCAATTTCGTCGCATAATTGTTACCCCTTTCGTTCCAATGCTAATTTCAATGCTTGATAATAACGTCGTGACACGTACAACTGCTTGTGCGAGTGCTTAAACCGAACCAAATTACCGGTAACTGATTTAGTTAACGAAAAAATCTGTTGTCGGTTCAGGATTGCCGATTTGGAGACTCGTTGAAAGTTGGCTGGTAATTCATCTGCTAGCTCGTATAGGCGCTGGCGCGTATTAAAAACCTGGTCCGCTGTATGAGCCATGACTTGATGATCGGTAGCCTCAAAAAACAAAATATCCTGTAGCGCAATTTGGTAATTCTGCCCGCGTTGACGTAAGGCTATCTGCTGATATTGTGGCGTAGCATTTTGAAATGCCGTTGCCAATGCATTAGCAACCTGTGGACTATTGGCCCGAATTGTAATCTCTGGCTCATTGGCCTGATCATCAACTTCCAATCGAATCTTCAAATCTTCACCCCCTATTGCTACGTTTAAGTTAACCATATTGCTTCAACAAAGAAAATGATTTTACCGTAACTGGTTCGTTTTCCCCCGTAAGTGGTCAGGGACTGACAGAATACGTGACCTTTGGACAAACTCTGTTATGATAATTCTAGTCAATTGGCTGTCAGAATTAAACGAAGTGTTTTTGTTTGACCTACTCTGACCTTAGCGGTACACTAACATCATGTTAGCTATCGCTAGCCATTCAAATGTAAAAGGGAGGCTACCTTGTCATGAATTTAGTACCAACAGTTATTGAACAATCATCCCGTGGCGAACGGGCCTATGATATTTATTCACGACTATTAAAAGACCGGATTATCATGTTATCTGGTCCAATTGAAGATGACATGGCCAACGCCATCATCGCGCAGTTACTCTTCTTGGATGCCCAAGACTCAACCAAGGACATTTCACTCTACATCAACTCACCTGGTGGTGTCGTTTCTTCCGGCTTGGCCATCTATGATACCATGAACTTCATCCAATCTGACGTGCAAACGATCACGTTAGGGATGGCAGCTTCCATGGCAAGTGTCTTGGCTTCATCTGGGACTAAGGGCAAGCGTTTTGCTTTGCCTCACGCCCAAGTGATGATTCACCAACCATCTGGTGGTGCCCAAGGACAACAAACGGAAATCGAAATTGCTGCTCGTGAAATCTTGAAGACCCGTGAATTGATCAACAAGATTTTAGCAGAGAATTCCGGTCAACCGATTGAACGCCTCAATCAAGATACTGAACGAGACAACTACTTGAGTGCTCAAGAAGCGGTTGATTATGGATTAATTGACCACATCATGACCAACAGTAGTGAACAAAAGAAGTAGTGATTAACCCCAAAAGTGTCGTCATTCGACGGCGCTTTTTTTGCGTTTTTGGGGGCCACATACTAATGCCAATTACGACAAAAAGACCAGTCAATCGTTTAAAACGATTGACTGGTCTTTTAACTAGGCCGTAGCCTCTTCACGTAGTTGCTTAGCGTAATCATTAATTTTACGTAACCGGTGATTAATTCCCGATTTTGAGATGGGACCACCAGGAACCAGATCCCCCAACTCTTTCAAGCTTACTTCTTTATGTTCTAATCGGGCCTCTGCCACTTCTCGCAGCTTAGTTGGTAACTGGCCTAACCCGACAGTAGCATCAATAAACTCGATATTATCAATCTGACGGGTTGACGCATTAGCTACCTTGTCTAGATTGGCATTTTCACAATTAACTAACCGGTTGACCGAGTTGCGCATGTCCCGCATAATCCGGACATCCTCGAATCGTAGCATGGCCGTCGTCGCGCCAATTAGCGAAAGAAAGTCCGCAATCTTTTCGGCCCCTTTGAGGTAGGTAATATATCCACTACGACGAACGATGGTCCGCGCATTTAGCTCATAGCGATTCATCATGTCAGCAATCACTTGATTGTGTTCTTCATACAAAGAATAAATCTCCAAATGATACCGGCTGGTTTCTGGATTGTTCACAGAACCACCGGCTAAAAACGCGCCGCGTAAGTAGGACCGCACCCGCATATCATCATCCAAAATTTCGTTAGGAACCGATTCCAGCAGCTGCATCCCGTCAAAAATCCCAAGATCGGAAAGAACCTCTGTAACGCCCGTTTTGACCCGAACGATGTAGAGATTATTTTTCTTGAGCTTCATCTTTCGCCGAACCAGTAGCTCACTTTCCAAATCATAAAACTGTTTGAGCAATTGATACATTCGGCGGGCAATCGCTGGATTTTCTGTCTGCACGTTCAAGACAAAATGCCGATTAGCAAGTCCCAAAGCACCGTTCATTCGAATCAGTGCAACGAGTTCTGCTTTAGCATTTTCTCGGTGGACCTCCAACGTGGTCAATTCCTTTTTTACTTCACTGGCATACGACACCGTTAAGGCCTCCCCTTCATTCGATAACGCGGCTGACCAATCAGGTTCAAGAGTTCACGCACGACCTCTTGCCCGTTGTGAAAGGCCCCATTATCACGTAATTGCAAGAAATCGGTTGAAATGACCCGACATCCCTGATCACGTAACCCTTGAAAATCATGCCGTACCGGTTGGGACATTTCATCCCACCGCTGATAGTCAATGTACTGATCTGGCACTTTACGCGTGTTAACCAACACCGTATCAATAAAGTTCGCATCCAAATGGTGGTTAAGCACCCGAACATGGTCAGCATCGGAGAAACTTTCGGTTTCCCCTTTTTGGGTCATGATATTACAAATATAGACAACCTCAGCAGCACTATCTTTGACCGCCTGACCGACACTATCAATCATTAGATTGGGCAAAATACTGGTGAATAGACTTCCGGGGCCCAAAACAATTTGGTCCGCATTCATGATCGCATCAATGACCGGCTGAACGGCCTGCGGTTGCTGGTGGTGATTACTGGTTTCAACCCACACACGTTTAATCAGCTTATGAGCCGCTGTAATTTCCGATTCACCACTTAACGTACTGCCATCGGCAAATTGCGCGTGTAACTCCAATGGTTCGTTGGCGGCAGGATAAATATGCCCATTAACTCGCATAAGTTGTGACAATTCTTGAACTGCATCAAAGATGCCCCCTTTCATTTCTGAAAGGGCTGCGATAATCAGATTCCCAATCGCGTGACCGGCAAAAAAATCATCTGTGGTTTCAAACCGATATTGGAACAATTCTTTATAAATATCAGGAATTTCCGCTAACGCCACCATGACGTTACGAATATCACCAGGCGGCACCACGTTTACGTAATGCCGAATGATGCCTGATGATCCGCCATCATCGGCCACCGTCACGACAGCCGTGATGTCCACATTCTGGTCCCGTAAATTGCGTAAAATGACTGGCAATCCGGTCCCTCCGCCAATGACCACAATCTTAGGTCGGCGGCTAGTCAGTTCTCTCATGAGCGATTAGCGGACTCCTTTCTCTTTTCAATATCCCGATGGGTCACGTGCACCGGGTAAGTGTTACCAAGGGCTTGCCCCAATCGTTGCGTTAACGCAACTGATCGGTGTTGACCACCCGTACATCCAATTGCAATGGTTAAGCTGGATTTTCCCTCTTGCTTGTATCCAGGAACAATCGTCGTCAGCAGACCCAAGAAACGTTGATAGAACTCTTCCGTTTGTGGTTGATTCATAACATAGTCATAGACCGGTTGATCCATTCCCGTTTGATTCCGCAGCTCCGGTAAATAATACGGGTTAGGTAAGAACCGCACGTCCATGACAATATCGGCATCAATAGGTAATCCATATTTAAAGCCAAATGACATCAATTCAATATGAAAGGCTTGGGTTGTTTCTGTTTCGTAATTATGGAAAATTTCTTCGCGGAGCTTTCGTGGGCTTAACTTCGTAGTATCAATCACCAACTGAGCAGCTTGGCGAATTGGCGCTAAGAGTTCTCGTTCACGCGAAATACCTTCAAGGACCCGGCCATTCCGTGCCAATGGATGGGAACGTCGTGTTTCTTTGTAGCGCGAAACCAATTCAGCATCGGAAGCATCTAGGAACAAGACCTGCGCATTCATGGTTCCGTGAACCGCCACGTCATTTAACATCCGCACGATCTCATCATAAAATGCCCGTGACCGCAAATCGATCACCAAAGCAATTTTACTTAATTTACCGGATTCACGGACTAAATCCCAAAACTTCGGTAATAGCGAAGGCGGCATGTTATCGATACAAAAGTAACCTAAATCTTCGAAGCTTTGCATGGCAACGGTTTTCCCCGCCCCACTCATCCCAGTGATGATCACCAGGCGAATATCCTCAGTCATGGCACTTCCGCTCCTTTTTGAAAACAATCTTTATGCAGTATAGCACACCGGGCGTGTCTTTTCCTAACAATTCCCTTAAATCTACTGAATTTTTCCACAAAAAAACGCTATGATGCGCTAACAAGCACACACCATAGCGGTTTAATTTAGGAGCGACTCCGGGCAATCGCAATCCAGATCGCATTAATTCCAAAGACAATAAAGAACATGGCAATCAACCAGTTTAAAGATAGCGCCGCAATCACGGGATGGATAAACAACATAATCCCTAAGATCAGGCTGATGACATCTAGAATCACTGATAACCAGAAGAATCCGCCACCGAAATCTCGTAAATGACTGGCAACCAATAGTCGTTCAATAGAATCAAAGATAAACCACAGCGCAAACAAGTAGCCTAACGTTACGATTGCGCTATTCATATCAAAGAAGAAAACGACTGCAATTAAAATATCCAGAATACCTAAGACTAACGCGAAGTTAGCCCGGAACCCCGTTACATCTCGCAATTTTTTATATCCGGCGATCGTGGTCAAACCACTCAACAAAGCCATCACAGCAAAGATAATGGCTAAACTTGTCAATCCAATCTTAGGGGATCGTAAGAGGCCACCGGCAGCCACAATAAATAAGATACCGAGGATAAATTCTCCCCAGTCAAAGCCCCAACGGGACCGATTCATATTAAACATCGTCTGCATCTCCTCACAACACCGGTCACATGACGACCGGTTTTCAACTATTGTACTGGTTTTTTCCAGTTCTCACAAGGGGGGCAGGACTACTAGCCCGACCAAGTAGACCTAAAAAAGGCCATGACTCTCGCCACGGCCCCATCTTTAACAATCTATGCTTGCTGATCTGCTTCTGTCCGTTGCCGGTCCCGTTCTAAGACTGGCTTCAAATACTGACCAGTATAACTATTTGTGACTTGTGCTAATTCCTCTGGGGTACCTGTTGCCACAATATTACCCCCAGCTTCGCCACCCTCCGGGCCTAAATCAATCAGATGGTCTGCGGTTTTAACGACATCGAGATTGTGTTCAATGACTAGTACCGTATTACCTTTATCAACGAGTCGATGCAAGACCACCAGCAGACGTTTAATATCATCCGCATGTAACCCGGTGGTTGGTTCATCTAGGATATAGAAGTTTTTCCCGTTTTGTTGCTTGTGCAATTCCGACGCTAATTTCATCCGTTGGGCTTCGCCACCAGATAATGTTGTCGCTGGCTGACCTAATTTTACATAACCTAAGCCAACGTCTTGGATGGTTTGCAACTTACGCGTAATCTTAGGGATTGCTTCAAAGAATTGAAGCGCCTCACTGACAGTCATATCCAAGACATCAGCGATGTTCTTCCCTTTGTATTCAACTTCCAACGTTTCAGAATTGTACCGGGTTCCATGACAAACCTCACAGGGGACATAAACATCTGGTAAAAAGTTCATTTCAATCTTTAAAATACCATCACCATGACAGGCCTCACACCGGCCGCCCTTAGTGTTAAAGCTGAAACGTCCCTTTTGATAACCCCGCAACTTGGCATCGTTAGTTTGAGCAAAGAGTGTCCGGACATCATCAAAAACACCGGTATAGGTGGCTGGATTACTCCGTGGTGTCCGCCCAATTGGACTCTGGTCAATATCGACCAGTCGTTCAATATTCTTTACCCCGGCGATACTCTTGAACTTTCCGGGCTTTTCCGAGTTATTGTTAAGCTTTTGCGCTAGTGCCCGCTTCAGAATCGTATTAACCAGCGTTGATTTCCCAGAACCAGAAACCCCCGTCACCACAACAAACTCGCCCAATGGAAAATCAACCGTGATGTCTTTGAGGTTATTTTCAGCAGCCCCAGTGACCCGAATGCTTTTGCCATTACCCGTACGTCGTTCTAACGGGACTGGAATATACTGCTTACCCGACAAATACTGCCCAGTCAGTGACTTACGTGACCGCATGACTTGCTTCGGTGTTCCGGCAGCCATGACGTGACCACCATTCTCACCAGCCCCCGGGCCAATATCCACAATATAATCGGCAGCGCGCATGGTGTCCTCATCATGCTCCACCACAATCAACGTATTGCCGAGATCACGCATCTGTTTTAGAGAAGCAATTAACCGATCGTTATCGCGCTGATGAAGACCGATAGACGGTTCATCTAAAATATACAGCACACCAGAAAGATTCGACCCGATTTGAGTAGCCAAGCGAATTCGCTGGGCTTCACCTCCAGACAAGGTTCGGGCTGACCGACTCAATGTCAGGTAGTCCAGCCCAACGTTACGCAGGAAGGTCAAGCGATCCTTAATTTCTTTTAAAATCGGTTGGGCAATCACTTGGTCTTGTTCACCAAAGTTCAGTTCCTTAAAGAAGCCCAACTCCTTATCAACTGGCAAGTTGGAGACTTCACCAATGTGTTGGTGATTAATCTTGACACTCAATGCTTGACGATTCAACCGATAACCATGGCAGGTTTGACAGGTCAGTTCTGTCATATACTTACGCATCACATCGCGGGTAAAATCACTATTGGTTTCGTGATAACGCCGATCAATGTTCGGAATAACCCCTTCAAAAGCTACATCCACATCCCGAACACCACCGAAATCATTTTCATAATGAAAATGAAATTCCTTACCTTGTGAGCCATACAAGACCAAAGCTTGATCGTTCTTGGAAAGTTCTTCAAATGGCGTATCCATGTCAACATTAAACGCCGTACAAGCCTGCTCTAACAGTGCTGGGTAATATTGTGAGCTAATTGGATTCCACGGCTCTAATGCCCCTTCACGCAAGGTCTTCGTCTTATCAGGCACCACTAGGTCTAAGTCAACTTCCAACTTAACCCCCAGTCCGTCACAGTCGGGACAGGCGCCAAATGGTGCGTTAAATGAAAATAATCGGGGTTCTAACTCACCCACGGTAAAACCACAGACGGGACAAGCGTAGTGTTCCGAAAAGATCATTGGTTCGCCATCAATTAAATCGGCAATCGCATAACCACCACTTAGCCGCAATGCCGCCTCAAATGAATCAAATAGCCGTGAGCGAATCCCTGACTTGACGACAACCCGATCAATCACAATAGCGATATCGTGACTTTGGTTCTTATTAAGCTCTGGCACTGAGTCCAAATCCATGGTTTCCCCATCGACGCGAACCCGCACAAAACCTTCTCGTTGAATCTTCTCAAAAATCTTTTTATGTTGTCCCTTTTTAGCACGCACGATTGGTGATAATACTTGCAGTTTGGTTCGCTCTGGTAGCGCCAAGACTTGGTCCACCATCTGCTCAACACTTTGACTGGTAATCTCAGTGCCATCATTAGGACAGATGGGTGTCCCGACCCGGGCCCAAAGTAAACGCAAATAATCATTAATTTCAGTCACCGTTCCCACGGTTGAGCGCGGGTTCTTAGACGTGGTTTTTTGGTCAATCGAGATTGCTGGACTCAATCCATCGATAGAATCCACGTCTGGTTTATCCATCTGACCCAAGAATTGACGTGCATAGGAGGACAGACTTTCGACATAGCGCCGTTGTCCTTCCGCATATAGGGTATCAAATGCCAACGAACTTTTGCCAGAACCGGATAAGCCACTAATCACCACTAGCTTGTTCTTAGGAATCGTCACGTCGATATCTTTTAAGTTATGGGCGCGGGCCCCGTGAATCACGATCTTATCGTTTAACAAATTGTCGTCTCCTTACTCACTAATCACCAATCTCAGTCTTCATATCCATAATGGTATCGCGCAATGAGGCCGCCTGTTCAAAGTCCAATTTCTTAGCCGCTGCACGCATCTCATCTTCAAGCCGAGCAATCAACTTTTCTTGATCTTCCTTGGTCATATCTTCAAAGTCACTCGCTACGAAATCATCCTTTTCACCCGCATTGTCGTTCTTCTTTGAAACGGCAATGAGGTCCCGAATTGGCTTGATGATGGTCGTTGGCGTAATCCCATGTTCTTTGTTATAAGCGATTTGAATCTGTCGCCGTCGAGCCGTCTCATCCATCGCAGCTTGCATGGAATCCGTAACTGAATCAGCATACATAATCACCGATCCGTGTGAGTTTCGGGCCGCTCGACCAATCGTTTGAATCAACGACCGTTCATTACGCAAAAAGCCTTCCTTGTCAGCATCTAAGATGGCAACTAGTGAGACTTCGGGAATATCAATCCCTTCACGCAAAAGATTAATCCCGACTAGCACATCATATTTACCCAGCCGTAAATCCCGCATGATCTCGGTCCGTTCGAGTGTCTTAATGTCCGAATGTAAATAAGCCACTTTGATACCCAGATCCTTGAGATAATCCGTCAAATCTTCGGCCATTTTTTTCGTTAAGGTCGTGACAAACGTGCGCTCATTCTTCTCAATCCGCTGATTAATCTCGCCGACTAGATCATCCATCTGACCCATAATCGGTCGAACATCAATCGTCGGATCTAACAAGCCAGTCGGCCGAATAATCTGTTGCACCACGTGATCCGTTTGCTCGGCTTCGTACGGTCCGGGAGTCGCTGACATGTAAATAACCTGATTGATATGCTGTTCGACTTCGTTTAGCTTAAGCGGCCGATTGTCTAACGCACTGGGCAACCGAAATCCGTAATCCACTAATTGTTGCTTCCGTGCCCGGTCCCCGTTGTACATCCCCCGCACTTGCGGCATAGTAACGTGTGATTCATCGACCACTAGGAGAAAATCCTTGGGGAAAAAGTCTAATAAGGTATACGGCGGTTCGCCTGCTTGCCGACCATCCATCCAGCGCGAATAATTTTCAATTCCACTGGTGTAACCCATCTCGCGCATCATTTCAAGATCATAGGTCGTCCGCTGTTTGAGTCGCTGTGCTTCCAGTAATTTACCGTCATTTTCCAATTCAGCTAATCGCTCTTTTAGCTCGCCTTCAATCCCGGCCGTTGCTTGGGCCATGATATCATCGTTCGTCATAAAGTGGGTTGCTGGGAAGATGGCCACGTGTTCTCGGTCACCTACAATTTCCCCAGTCAGCGCATCGACTTCCCGAATACGATCAATCTCATCACCAAAAAACTCGACTCGCAGCGCCCGCTCATCTCGCGACGCTGGGAAAATTTCCACAACATCACCGTGAACCCGGAAGCGACCCCGTTGGAAATCATAATCATTGCGTTCAAATTGAATATTAACGAGCTTACGCAACAAAGCGTCACGTTCAATCTCCTGACCGACCCGTAATGAAACCACATGATTCTTATATTCGGTAGGGTCCCCTAAACCAAAAATAGAGGAAACGGAGGCCACCACGATCACATCATTCCGTTCTAACAGTGAACTCGTTGCCGAATGCCGTAACTTATCAATCTCATCATTGATGGACGAATCCTTTTCAATGTAAGTGTCACTAGAAGGCACATAGGCCTCCGGTTGATAATAATCGTAATAACTCACAAAATATTCCACCGCATTATTAGGGAAAAATTGCTTGAATTCTCCATATAATTGGCCGGCCAACGTTTTGTTATGTGACAACACCAGTGTCGGTTTATTCACGTTTTTAATGACATTGGAAATCGTGAACGTCTTCCCGGTCCCAGTGGCGCCCAGCAAAATCTGAGCCTTCTCACCGGCCTCAATGCCGTGTGTTAATTGATTAATTGCCTCCGGTTGATCGCCGGTAGGTTGATATTTTGAGACCAAATCAAAGGCCCGATCTGTTTGTCGATCGATCATGACTGGTAACCTCCTTACCCATTTTTATTCATCAGAAAAGATGGGAAACGGCTCGTTTCCCATCGTGCTCAAATATTCTACCATACCGAACATACTTTCGCCAGTTTGCCGGTCCGTTACCGAAACTTATCCTGATAGATCGTTACATTAGCGGCCCGGCTTCCCTTAGTCACCGTTGTCGTTTGTACCGCTACTAATCCCTGATCTTCCCAGAATTGTTTCATTTGCCGATCACCCATGAAATTACTTAGTTGTAATTGTACCGCACCGGCTGTTTTTAACGTGGTTACTAAGCTCTGATAATAGCTAGCTAATTCTACGGATGACACGCCCTTTGCCGGTAACCACATCCCAACCCACACCAAACTTGGTAGCGGGTAATCAATAATTAAATCAACTAAAACAATCAGTTGCTGATCTTTAAAAATCCCCAAATAGGCCTTTTGATCAACTGTTGCGTTCAACGGCACATCCGTTACATCTTGAATGGCCTCTTGCCGTGTCACCGGATGATCTTGAAAGTGCGCAAAATACGCTGGATGACTAGCCTGAAACTGATAAATCAACTCATCATCGTCATGAGTTAATGGCCGCACCGTTCCTGTAGTCAGATGTTGATTCCACACTTCTTCTAATTTCATTTAGATGGCTCCTCCAAAAGTTGGTTAGTCAGTTGTGCCAGCTTCTGCCGGTCACTGAAATCAGCGGCCAGCATTTCTGGTAAGACTTCCGCTAAGAAATATTGGACACAGGCTAACTGTTTAAACTTCAAAATCGTGGTCAAACTTTCCCGATAGATTTCTGTAAAAACGGGTTCCGGATTACCCTTTTGAATTTCGCCAAACGATTCATAAAGCAAATCCACTTTATCAGCAACGGATAAGATCTGTCCTTCCAAAGTTTCGTCTTTGCCTTCCCCCAACCGCCGCGTATAAGCCGCCTGAAACTGGGACGGAATTTCATTTTGAATGAAGTTAGCTGTCAGCGAATCCTCAACATCAGCCAACATTTTTCGGAGTTCCGGAGTTGCGTACTTCACTGGCGTCTTAATATCGCCGATAAAGCGTTCCGTGTAATCATGATTCAAGGCCTTTTCATAGACTAATCGCCAATTAACCGTATGCCCAGCCTGTTCTTCAACGTCGGCCAAGAATTGGGCTACTTCGGCCACTTTAAACGAATGTGCTGCAACTGAATGTTGCTCAAACTTGAAATATCCCGGTGCTCGATCAATCGTTTCTAGATCACTTAAACTCTGTAAGAACTGATTCATTCCCATAAACCCGCCACTCCCTTTTGATTATTATTTGTGTCTCCACGACCGCAAAAAAAGCGGAAACACCGGTTAAGGTTGTCTCCGCTAAGTTTACCATTATTGTGCTGAAGCTGCTTGTGACTTTAGATCTTCCAAGTAGCTAAAGACTGCTTGACCGGCAATACCGCCATCGCCAACCGCCGTGGTGATCTGCCGCAAATCTTTTTGTCGCACGTCACCGATAGCAAAGATCCCGGGAACCGCCGTTGCCATATGATCATTGGTTTTAATCCAACCAGCATCGTCGGTAATGCCCAAATCAGTAAAGGCGTCGGTCATTGGTAAGGTTCCCACGTAAATGAAGACCCCACTAGCCGCAATCTCACCCGTTTCACCGGTTTGATTATTTTTAGTGGCAACACCGGTAACCTTCATATCGTCACCCAAGATTTCAGTGACATTCGTATTCCAAACAAATTCGATCTTGTCATTTGCAAAAGCCCGATCCTGTAAGATCTTTTGTGCCCGCAATTGATCACGCCGATGGATGATCGTAACCTTTGAAGCAAGACCCGCTAAATATAAGCCTTCTTCAACAGCCGAGTCACCGCCACCAATGACGACCACTTCACGGTTCTTAAAGAACGCGCCGTCGCAGACCGCACAGTAAGAAACACCGCGGCCACCAAATTTATCTTCCCCAGGCACGCCTAGCTTCTTGTATTCGGAACCAGTTGCCACAATAACGGCCTTAGTCTCGTAATCACCATCATCGGTTTTAACGATCTTATGATCACCATGATCCTCAATCGCCGTCACGCTACCATACGCGTACTCGGCACCAAATTGGGTCGAACCTTCATACATATCCTTAGCCAAATCCGGCCCTAAGACTGACTTGAATCCAGGATAGTTTTCAATCGCTGCCGTATTGTTCATTTGACCGCCATAAATCCCACGATCTAGCATTAATACCGATAAATTAGCCCGTGAAGCGTATAACGCCCCCGTCATGCCGCCTGGTCCGGCACCAATGACAATAACATCGTAACTTTTCAAGGTTAACGCTCCCTTCCACTCTTGTGCTGTGATAATACTGACACTTTACTAGTAAAAAGTAAGTTTGTCACCTATTTTGACTTGGGTGTTTGTTCATCTTCCTTGGCAAGCTGAGCGCCTAAGGTCTTAATGTACTCGCGTAACTGTGTTTTTGTTTCTGGATGTTGAAGACCATACGCAATATTGGTCTGAATCCAGCCGAACTTATTGCCGACATCAAACCGTTTGCCTGTATATTCGTGGGCAAACACGCGTTGTGTTTTATTGAGGTTATCAATGGCGTCTGTCAGTTGTAATTCATTGCCTAAGCCCACTGGGGTGCTTTCCAACGCTTCAAAGATTTCTGGCGTAAAGAGGTAACGACCAATAATGGCTAGATCACTAGGTGCTTCATCTGGTTCTGGCTTTTCCACAAAGTTGGTAACGTTATACAAACCTGGCGCCGTTTCTTCAGACGGATTAATGACTCCATACTTCGCCGTATCCTTATGTGGAACTCGCATCACAGCCAAGGTTGAAGCCCCCGTTTGATCATAGCGATCAATCAATTGCTTGGTTAAGGGCACCTTGCTATCTGTCATATCATCGCCTAACATCACGATAAATGGTTCATCACCAATAAAGGCCTTCGCCGTCAATACTGCATCCCCCAACCCACGTGGGTACGGTTGTCGGATAAAGTATAGATTCATGCCAGTCGTTTCCTTAACTTGTCGTAGCATTTCATCTTTGTGCTTAGCTTCTAGATTAGCTTCCAATTCTGGATTGGAGTCAAAATGGTCTTCGATGGATCGCTTAGATTTCCCATCGACAATCACAATATCTTCAATTCCCGATTTGCGCGCTTCCTCCACGATAAATTGGATAGTTGGCTTATCAACAATCGGTAACATTTCTTTAGCTAAAGCCTTCGTGGCTGGTAAAAAACGGGTTCCTAATCCAGCTGCTGGAATGACGGCTTTTCTAACTTTTTTCATAATTAAACGTTCCTTCCTCAGTATCCCCAGAGCATTCCTAAAATTCAGATCGACCTTCGCGTTGCATTAAATCAGAAATTGCGGTGCGAATGTCCTTTCCTTCATAGATGACTTGATAGATGGCTTCCGTGATCGGCATTGAGACACCACGTTCACGGGAAAGCTCGTATGCCGCCTTGGTGGTTGCTAAGCCTTCAATAACCATCCCCATATGGTTAATAACATCATCTAAAGCTTCACCACGTCCCAGTTCATCACCAGCGCGCCAATTACGTGAATTTGAGCTTGTCGCCGTCACGATAATATCACCAACACCGGATAGTCCAATGAAGGTCATAGGATCAGCGCCAAACGATGTCCCTAGTCGTGAAATTTCAGCTAGGCCACGCGTCATCAAGGCTGCTTTAGCATTATCGCCATAGCCCAAGCCGTGTAGTGCACCAGCACCCAACGCAATAATATTCTTCAAAGCTGCACCAATTTCAACCCCAATAATATCTGGATTAGTGTAAACCCGGAAGTAGGATGTCATGAACAACTTTTGCACATATTTGGCAGCCTCTGGGCTAGCACTGGCAGCAGTAACCAACGTAATATCTTTACGGGCCACATCTTCCGCGTGACTAGGACCAGACAAGACCGTAACCGCCTGGCGATTCTCAGCTGGAATTTCTTCTTCCAAAACTTGAGAGAGCCGCTTATAGGTCTGTTGTTCAATCCCCTTGCTAGCATGAATTAATTGTGGTTGTAAGTGCTGATCTTGCAAAATAGTTGCCACTTGACCCGCCACCGAACGAATGGCTTTCGTTGGGACAACGAATAAGATCGCATCTACATCCGTTAAGGCACTCGCTAAATCGGAGTAAGCCACTAGCGAAGGAGAAAACGTAAAGTCCTTGATGTAGTGGGTATTGGTATGTTGCGTATTCAATTCTTCAACCTGTTTGGGGTTGTATGACCATAGCCGAACATCATGTCCGTTTTCATCCAAGACGCTCGCTAAAATCGAGCCCCACGAACCGGCACCGAGTACTGCAATTTTCTCTGACATAGTAATGGATTCTCCTTATTTAGAAAGATTGGTTTTTTCGCGAAATGGATTGCCCGCTAGATAATCAATTGGTGGCGTTGTTGCGCGCCGACGGTAAATCCAAATCACTAATGCACCGACAAATAATACGACAGACAACGCTTGCGAAATCCGCAACAGGTGGAATAACCACAAGCTATCTGTGCGCATGCCTTCAATGAAAAAGCGGCCAAACGAATACCACATGACGTAAGCCAAGAATACTTCACCCTGCTTGAATAAACCAGGATAGTGCCGCAAACTCATTAACACGACGAATCCCATCAAACTCCACGTGGATTCATACAAAAACGTTGGTTGACGGTAGGCACCGTTAATCAACATTTGACTAATAATCCAGTGAGGTAGATGAAGCCCTTGTAAAAAGGCTAAACTCGTCACGCGACCAAACGCCTCTTGATTCATGAAATTACCCCAACGACCAATAGCTTGACCTAAAATGACCGTCGGTGCGGCCACATCAAGCATCAGCCACGTGGGAATGAACCGTGAACGACAGAAGAGAACCACCACAATTCCAGCCCCAATTAAGGACCCATAGATGGCAATTCCTCCATCCCAGATTGCAATTATCTCACTGGCATGCTGCGCGTAATAACTCCAATTAAAAATCACATAATATAGCCGGGCGGCAATTAGGGCTGCCGGCAGAGCCCATAAAATCATGTCATAAATATCATCCGGATTAATGCCTCGACGACGACCCTCACGCACCGCTAGTGTCACCGCAATGATGACCCCCGTCGCGATAATGACGCCGTACCAGTGAACCGCAATTGGTCCTAAATGAATGGCGATGGGGTTAAGCGCCGCCACAATTGGTGAAAAGATAACGCCCATCTCCCTTATGATTTATTCGCATTTTGTTTAATTAAGCGCTTTAGATTGTCATCAAACACTTTGGTTGCATCGTAACCCATTGAACGTGCGCGGAAATTCATCGCCGCCGCTTCAATGATGATTGCTAGGTTTCGCCCTGTCTTAACGGGGATACTAATCTTAGGTACCACGACGTCAAAGAAGCGTTGGGTTTCACTATTATTGCCTAAGCGATCAAAATGATTATCATCTTGCCACAACTCTAGGTGGACAATCAGGTCGATATCCGTTTCGCTTCGGACAGCGCCAGCACCAAAGAGATTCATCACATCAATAATCCCAATCCCCCGAATTTCTAATAGGTGACTAAGAATGGCTGGTGCAGCACCAACTAAGGTTTGTTCATCTTGTTGATAAACCTCTACTCGATCATCCGCAATCAGTCGATGACCACGTTTAACCAGTTCCAAAGCAGTTTCACTTTTACCAACACCAGAATCTCCGGTAATCATGACCCCAACGCCATAGATATCCACCAAGACCCCGTGAACAGATTGACGTTCGGCGAGTTTGCCTTCTAAGAAGTTGGTCATATTACTCAAAACCCGCGACGTTGTCAGCTTGGTACCCAAAATTGGGATTCCGGCCTCTTCGGCAGACTGCGTTAATTCCTCTGGTGGATCTAATTGGGTGGAAATAACAAACGCAGGTGTTTCTGGCTGACACATTTTACGCATAACATTTAACAGTTCTTTATGACTCATCCCTTTAGCAAAGGATGTTTCGGTAATTCCTAATAGTTGAACCCGTTTCGCCGGGTAGTAATTAAAATAACCGGTTAATTCCAATCCAGGTCGTGAAATATCACTAGTCGTAATTTTTCGATCTAAATTGTCTTTACCCGTATATACATCCAAGCGGTTCGCTTTGACGAGTTCGGCCACTGTGACACTTTCGGTCATGGGCGCTCCTCCTTACTACATCGTAAACTACTTTAATTTTAGCACTTTCCGGTAGTGACTCCTACCAAATTAAATCGTTATTCACAACTTAATGCTGGGCAAAATGATCACTGATAATCGCATTACATAACGACATTACAATCGCAATAATCAACGTCGTGCCAAACGAGGCAAAAGCAAAGCTACTCCCGACAAACCACGACGTCAATTCCAGCATGGCCGCGTTGATCACGACACTAAATAATCCCAATGTGAGGATGGTAATCGGCAGCGACAAAACGAACAGAATGGGCTTCACCACCGCATTTAACAGGGCTAAGACTAAGCTCGCAATCAATGCCACCCAGACACTGGAGACATAAAATGAATTTTGAAACGACCCAGCAAGCGAGCTTTGGAAGAAACCAGCTAACGCAAGGAAAATTAAGGCATTAACAAAAATCCGGGGCCAAAACCGCATTTAATTTTCCCCCTTATGTGAATCCTTAACATCTTGTTCCGTGACATCATGGATAACTTTACGGTCTGGCCGTTGCGGCTCAGAGCTACCACGAAAGAGATCCTTAAAACCAGGACCAGCTGGCCGGGAATCATCCAGTGGCATGAAGCTCATGACCACGACATACACCATCAACCCCAACAAGCCATGAGTAGGAATGGCAAGTGAAATTAACACATAAATCACCCGTAATAAATTAGCATTCCAATCAAAATACTCTGCAATTCCGCCCAATACCCCACCAATCAAACGATTCGTACGAGAACGGACTAGACGCTTTTTTTCTGCCATAGGCGGACACTCCTTTTTATCAGTTATTAGATTAAGTCTATCATATCTGATTAACTGTGTTAAAAGCCAATCATTTAAAGGGATTTTTTTAATAACTTCCCTGATAGGCTCAGAATAGCGAAAGCGGCCACTGAAAGCAAGTCTTCAGTGACCGTTGTCGTAAATCTTCAGTTTTGGTTAACGTTTAGGGTGCTTAATCAGTCGTATCAGATTGACTAGCTGAATTTAACTCAATGATTTGGCCTGACTTGAGGTAAATAATCCATTCACAGACATTAGTCACATAATCACCAATCCGGCTTAAATCCTGCGCCACATTCAAGTAAATTGAAGCTCCCGTTTCAAATGCTGCATCCAACCGCATTTGCTGATAGCTATCGGCTCGTACTTGGTGATTCAAGTCATCTAGCTGCCGGTCAACTGCCGCTAATTCGCGGGCTTCGTGCTCATCTTTGTTAACGTAAGCACTCAAAACATCTTTAACCATTTGGGTCGTCAAGTGTCCCATCTGCCCGATCAATTGCTCGATCACTGGAATTTTTTGCTTATCACCAAATTTAATGGTGGCATGCGCGATGTTACGCGCATGATCCCCCGCTCGTTCTAGCTCCGACACTGCTTTTAGAATCGTCACAATTTCTCGCAGGTCAGTGGTCACCGGTTGGTATAACGCGATCATTTCAAACGTCTTTTTTTCCAACGCAATTTCTCGTTCATTAATTTGGTGGTCCTGGTCAATTATTTTTTGGGCCGCTACAGCATCTCGATTGGTAAACGATTCTACCGCCTGCTCGATCACTTCGCTGACCAACATCCCCATTTCAGTAAAGTCCGCATCTAAATCTGCCAACTCGTCATCAAATAGTCTACGCATAAACTGCCTCCTTATCCAAAGCGACCACTAATGTAGTCTTCCGTTTGCTTATTTGCTGGGTTCATAAAGATGTTCTTAGTTTGATCCACTTCGATTAACTCACCATTCATAAAGAATGCCGTCCGATCCGCAATCCGTGATGCCTGTTGTAAGTTGTGAGTTACTGTAATAATCGTATAATCGTGGCGTAAATTCAAGAGGGTTGCTTCGATTTGACTACTTGACACTGGATCTAGCGCACTAGTTGGTTCATCAAGTAAGATAATCTCAGGCGAAACCGCTAAAACGCGGGCAATGCAGACCCGTTGTTGCTGTCCACCTGATAGCGCTAGTGCACTTTCATGCAGGTGATCTTTCACCTCATCCCACACCGCTGCTTGACGCAAGGATTTTTCAACGACCGCATCTAATTTTTCTTTATCTTTTTCTCCAGCGATACGTAACCCGTAAATCACGTTATCGTAAATGGAAAATGGGAAGGGATTGGGTTGTTGAAATACCATGCCAATCTCTTTACGAATCTGAACCGTGTCGGCATTGGGTGAATACAGATCGGCTCCTTTGAACTTGATGGTTCCCGTAATCGTGACGTTAGGAATTAAATCATTCATCCGATTTAACGTCCGCAAGTAGGTTGACTTCCCACACCCTGAGGGACCAATTAAGGCGGTGATGCCCTTCTCATTGAAGTTCAAATTGATGCCCTTCAAGGCTTCCTTGTCACCGTAGTATAAGTGTAGATCCTTGGTCGTTAAAATTTCCTTACTCATTATTTGTTCCTCCTCTTAGCCAAAGTTCCCCGAAACATAATCACTCGTTACCTGTACCGATGGATTGGTAAAGATATGGCTGGTTGTATCATATTCCAGCACACGCCCTTGGTTAAAAAAGGCCGTATATTCACTAATTCGCCCAGCTTGTTGCATATTGTGCGTCACAATAATGATGGTATAATGCTGCTTTAATTCCAACAACGTATCTTCTAATTGGCTCGTTGACACTGGATCTAAGGCACTGGCCGGTTCGTCTAGTAACAAGATATCTGGCTTAACGGCAATGGCACGCGCAATACACAACCGCTGCGCTTGCCCCCCAGACAACGCCAAGGCACTCTTATTCAAATCATCTTTGACTTGTTCCCACAGAGCCGCTTGTTTAAGTGACGTTTCCACAATCTCATCTAGCTGTTGCTTATTCGTTACCCCCCGTAACTGCAAAGCAAAAGCAATGTTGTCGTAAATTGACTTGGCGAATGGATTGGGCCGTTGGAAAACCATGCCTACTCGCCGGCGCATCTCGTACACGTCAACGGCCGGCTGATTGATGTCCACGCCACGATACATAATCCGACCGGTTACCGTCGCAATCCGATCATTCATTCGATTCAACGAGCGTAAAAAGGTTGATTTTCCCGAACCCGACGGTCCAATCAGCGCCGTGATTTGATTACTAGCAAACTCAAGGTCGCCCTCAAATAGTGCTTCCTTTTTTCCATAAAACACATGTAGGTCTTCTGTTGACAAAATGACTGGATGTTTTGGATCGGTCATCTTAATCACGTGCCGTTCTTCCATTTCGGCCGCCTTGGTAACATCATTATTAATAAACATGGCGTGTCCTCCTTAGGCCGACGTTAGTCGTTTGTATAAACGCTTGCCCAGGTAACGGGCGGCAAAGTTAAACAATAATATAGCCAGAACCAACACGGCCGATGATCCAGACGAAATGGCTTTAGCGTCTGGCATAATCCCTTCAGAATTAATTTTCCAAATGTGTACGGCTAAAGTTTCGGCTGGTCGCATCGGATTCAAGGGACTGGAAATGTTGAAGGGATTCCAATCAGCGAAATTCAAAGCTGGGGCACTTTGTCCGGCCGTGTAAATCAACGCAGCCGCTTCCCCAAATACCCGGCCCGCACTCAGAATAACACCGGTTAAGATGCTGGGAACAGCAGCTGGTAAAATCACACGGGTAACGGTCTCCCATCGTGACAATCCCAAGGCTAGTCCCCCCTCACGCTGAACGTCACTAATCGTCCGTAGCGAATCTTCAATACTCCGCGTCAATAACGGTAAATTGAAGAAAGTTAAGGCAAACGCGCCTGAAAGAATAGAAAATCCCAAGCGTAACTTTACAACGAAGAAGAGAAAGCCAAACAGGCCAACCACAACAGACGGTAATGAACTCAAAATTTCAATGGCCGTTCGAATCGTGGTGGTCACCCAATTATCCTTAGCATACTCATAGAGGTAAATCGCGGCACCAAGAGCAATAGGAAACGAGATCAGCATGGCCAAAATCAGTAAATAAAACGAATTGAATAGCTGAACGCCTACACCACCGCCCTTGAGAAAGGCCTTAGCGGGTGCCGTTAAAAAGTGCCAGTTTAACTGTGGCAACCCACTGATTAAGATATAACCTAGCAGCGCCAATAAGATGAGAACCACTAGGCCCGCAATGCCGTAAAGTCCGCCAATGGCGACTTTATTTTGTGTTTTGGAATTCATTATTGCAAGCGCCCCTTTCGACCAATTAAGCGAATAATCAGGTTAAAGACGAGTGACATTAATAACAGCACTAATGCTAGTGACCACAAGGCGTTATTTTGTAGTGACCCCATCACCGTATTACCAATACCTGTTGTTAACACAGACGTTAAGGTTGCCGAGGGGGACACTAAACTACTTGGCATTAACGCCGCATTCCCAATCACCATTTGAACGGCTAGTGCTTCACCGAATGCTCGCGCCATACCGAATACTACGGCAGTCATGAGTCCTGGCGTAGCAGCTCGCAGGACAACTTTATAAATCGTTTGCCACTGCGTCGCTCCCAATGCCAGTGATGCTTCTCGGTAGTAACGGGGGACGGCCTTTAAGGCATCCGCACTCATGGATGTCACTGTCGGCAAGATCATCACAAACAACACACAAGTTCCCGATAAAATCCCAAAGCCACTACCACCAAAGATGGCTCGCGTCGCCGGAACAACCACGGACAGGCCAATAAACCCATAAACAACTGATGGAATTCCCACCAATAGCTCTGTTACTGGCTGCAAGATCTTGGCGCCACGATTAGGCGAAATTTCATTCATAAAGACTGCCGTACCGATCGCAAATGGTGTTGCGACAATGGCTGACAGAATCGTAATCAGAAAGGAGCCAACAATCATGGGCAGTGCGCCCACTTCTGGTTTACCATGCGCGTCCGTGATACCTGGATTCCAATTTTTGCCAGACAGAAAATCCCAAAGATTGACGTGATTACTGGTAAACGTCGCAATTCCCTTTGAAGCCACAAATCCAATAATGGCGACCACCACGGCAACAATCAGTAACAAGGCCGTCAGACTGATGGTTCGCCCCCAGATTTCCAATTTAGCGGCTTTCGAACGCCGCTTTAACTGTTGCTCTAATTGCTTGTTATCCATCTAGGCCCCTCCTGTCTTAGTAATATGTCCATTAGCATCCCGTTCCACCAACATTTGATCCGGTGACAAGTAACCTAATTGCCGCACCAACGTATTTTGAATAGCCGGCGACTGAACGTAAGTGATAAAAGCTTTCGTCAAACCGGTTGGATGGCCTTTGGTGTAGAGATGTTCATAAGACCAGATTCGCCAATCATTTGTCGTCACATTCACCTCTGTCGGTGCAACATGATTTAACGACAAGGCTTGCACCGTTTTATTGACGTAAGAAAAAGCAACGTAACTGATTGCACCGGGGGTCGTCGCCACAATTGAGCGCACCATTCCAGAAGAATCTTGTTCCTGAGCTGTCTTAGAACGATGATTGGCCAAGCCAAATTGTTCAAAAGTGGCCCGAGTGCCACTTCCTTGCGCCCGGTTGATCAACACGATGCTCTGATCCGCCCCTCCAACTTCTTTCCAATTGGTAATCTGACCCGTAAAAATTTTGATTAATTGATTAGTTGAGAGGTTTTTCACGCCCACTTTTTTATTCACGATGGGCGTAATTCCAACAACGGCAACCCGATGATCCACCAATTGCCGGGCGTTAATCCCTTTTTGTTCCCCAGCAAATAGGTCGGAATTACCAATCTGAACCGCGCCTTCTTGAATCTGGCTAAGTCCGGTTCCAGTACCGCCACCCTGCACGTTAATAAACGTCCCGAGATGTTCACCCGTATACTGTTCGCCAGCTGCTTCTACGAGCGGTTGTAGTGCCGTAGAACCAACTGCTGTGATTGATTCACCCGCATGACTGACCTCGCGCGTCTGGTAAGCATAAATTCCCAATGCCATTAAGATAACCAGCACGAGTCCTTGCACCCAGCGTTTTTTCGACATACCGTTGACCTCCTAGTCAGTTGAGCGTCGCGGCTCAACCATTTCAAAAGCTAGTATAGCGGAGCAATGTAAATGTCATGTAGACGTATTGTAAAGGTTGTGTAAATATAACCCGAATTGGTCAATTTAATCGTCTGCGCTCCAAAACGAGAGTGAGACAAAAGGCGGTTAGCTGGCGCCCGTTTCAGTACCTAATATTTGGAAACACAAAAAGAGCCCGAGGCTTTTGTCTCCGACTCGTCATTTAGCGATTATTGTCTTGAAAACGTCATCGTTACTGTCGTTCCTGTACCTAACTCACTTTGAAGGTCAATCTTGCCGTTTAGCGACTGGACTAACTCCCGTACAATTGCTAGGCCCAATCCGGTTCCACTAACCAATTGGTTGGAATGTGACACATCGGCCCGATAGAATCGTTCAAAGACCCGCTGCTGATCTTGCGGGGCAATACCAATCCCCGTATCTTGCACAATCAATTGCCAATCGTGGGCTGTCACAGTGGCGGTGACGGTCACCCGCCCCTGTGGTCGATTGTACTTAATGGCATTACTCAAAACATTCTTTAAAATCTGGTCCAATTTACGTTGATCAGTCGTCACCTGTAACTCACTAGCAACCTGATTGTGTAAAGTGATGTGATTAACCGTTGCTAGTGGCGTTAATAAATTCACCTGACTTGCTACCAGGTGCCCTAGCGGTACCGTGGTCATCTCCACATTATTGCCCGATTCAATATGTGAGATCGTCAAAACGTCATTAATCAATTCCACTAGTCGTTCGCTTTGCTGATCGATGATCTGTAAAAACTCCACGGACTTTTCAGGGTCGTCCTTAGCTCCAGCCAACAGGGTTTTAGCAAACCCAGAGATTGCAGTGACCGGCGTTTTTAACTCGTGGGACGCATTCGACATAAAATCCATCTGCATCTGTTCAACCGCGTACACTTCCGTCACGTCATACAACAATACGAGCACTTGAAAGTAATCTTGTGAAGTCGCCGTATAAATCGCTCGGGCATCAACCGTCCGTTCGTGGGGTGACCCCGGTAACTTGAGCGTTTGATGTTGGGTTTGCCGTTCACTGAGCGCTGAATTAATCAAACTGGCCAGTTCAAACTGGCGAACGTCTTGTGTGAATGGGTGTCGACGCGGTGAAATGGGCTGTTGTAAAAACTGTTCCATCGCCGGATTTGCCAGTTCCACTTTGCGATACCGATCAATAACCATCACCCCAATCGGTAAGTAATCCAATAGTGTCGCAAATTCTTGATTCTGCCCGGCAACTTGCCGCTGAACCTTGCGTTGATGCGTTTGCAAATAATTAATCTGCAACGCCAACCGGTAAAAGGGATCGCGCGGTGATAACAGAACGTGAGCTGGCGTTTCTGCATGCCGAATTCCCTCAACTTTTTTGGTTAAAATCGTGATTCGCCGTTCCGCCCAACGCCAACCATAACCAATCACCACGGTCTCCAATAACGTGAGTGACCACGCAATGAGTAATGCTGGTTCCAAATGAGCTGGTTGAACCGCCCACACCAAAAAAGAATTAACCACCCCGCTAATCACAAAAGCTTCGCCAAGTCGCCGAATCATGGCTGAACCTCAAAGGTGTAGCCAAATCCACGAACGGTCTTTAGTAACGTTGGATGCTTCGAGTCTTGCTCAATTTTTTCACGTAAATGAGAGACGTGAATGTCCACCATCCGCGTTTGCCCACTGTAATCAAAGCCCCAAACGCTTTCTAGTAATTGTTCACGACTCCAGACTTTTCCGGGACGCTTAGCAAAAAACAACAACAATTCAAATTCCTTAGGGGTTAGTTCGATCGCTTGATTTCCCCGTTTAACCTGGAATTTATCTTGGTCAATGGTGAGATCCCCCACCTGTAATCGGTGTCCTTGTTGACTTGGAACCGTATCGGTAGGCTCTTCTTCATGGTAGCGACGCATCACGGCTTTCATCCGGGCAATCACTTCCCGCGGACTAAATGGCTTCGTAATATAATCATCGGCCCCCAACTCCAGACCAAAGACGGTATCAAATTCGCTGGTTTTAGCGGTAATCATAATGATCGGCGTCTTGACTTTTTCTTGCCGCAATCGTTTGGTCACTTCCACCCCATCCATTTTGGGCAGCATCAGGTCCAATAAGATTACATCAAATTTTTCATGTAAGGCGAGATTTAGGGCCTGCTCGCCGTCGATAGCGGTAACGACCTGATAATCTGCTTGTTCCAAATTGTATTGTAACAACGTCACAATAGCGGGTTCATCATCAACGACTAAAACTCGACTCATAAGTTTACCCCTCCTGATCTCTAAATAGGACAATGCCAATTTCGTGCGGTGCGCCAGAATAAATAGCCGTTTCGGTCATCTTCAATTCACCAGCCATGTTGCGAACTCGTAAATGACAATATGCTGGATTCGCTAGTAATGCCTCATAAAAGCTTGTTTCACTCACCACCGATTGATGATTACATTCCAAAATAATATCACCTGGCTCTAAATCTAATTTTACGGCTGGCGTCCGTGGCCGAATAGCTAAAACGCGCACCCCATCATCCACTTGAGAATACCAGAAGGGCTGACGGGCATCATAGCGTTTAGCTTGCCATAACACAGCCACATAACCAACTAATAGAATTATTATGCCCCAAACCGCATCCTGAGGTCGCCAATAGCTCCACCCGATCCCGATGATTGCCGCTAAAGCTAACCAAATTAATCGGCGGCCTAAAGCGTGATAGACCTGCTGCGGCGCTTGACGAAAGACGGTAAATCTTAGTCCCAAGATTAAGGGTAACACGAGAATGGCAAATTGGTGACCTTGCCAGGAAAAGACCGGCCAAAATGCCCAGTGACTGGTGATCCAATCGCCGGGAACCAGCGTCACCATTGGTAATACTAGTAGTTCACGCCACGGATAACCGGCGATTTGTTTGCCCCGTTGCTTCGCATAAATCTTGGGACTGGTGAACCGCCCGCCATAATGAGTGATCCAATGGCCCATCAACAAAAAGAAAGCCAAGGCTAGCCAGAAGTAATTTTGGACGGGTACGTTGGCCCATCGCAATCCCCATGCACTCAGATCCGGTTTTGGCGTTATGTAAGTTCCCCCCAAAAGCGTGATTAAGGTGGCCCCGACAATCAAGGTCAATGGCAGAATCGTTGTTGGTAATAAAATTAACGTCAGAATTGCTAAACCCTCATATGCTAAGATCCAGATCACTGGTAGACTGAACCCAATTAATAAATTAATCACTGACAAGCCAAGGCCTAAAAGCAGTCCCTGCGTCAGCATATGCCGTAACTCGTAATGATCGCTATACACTGCACTTCCAAAATTTCGCCGTTCTGTTGTGATTCGTGCTCGACTGGCCAGCCAAACCCGTAAAATAGCTAACCAAACCAGCGGTTGCAATAAAAAGCTTCCACATGCAATCAAAGTCCGCATGAAATCGACACCTTTCCTGAAAAAATTGCTGTCCCCAGTATAGCATGAAATAAAAACGGGTAACACGACATTCGCGTTACCCGTCTAACCGTTCGATTGCAAGATGGTTTTAGTCTGGATTTTTTTGACTCAGTTGCCATTGCAAGAAAGCATCAATGAATGGGTCCAGATCGCCATCCATCACAGCTTGTCCGTTACCCGTTTCGTAATTGGTTCGGTGATCTTTAACCATGGTATAAGGGTGGAATACGTAGGAGCGAATCTGTGAGCCCCAACCGATTTCCATTTGGTCACCTTCTAAAGCCGCCTTTTCTTGTGCCTTCTTTTCCTCCGCGCGTTCATACAGCTTAGCGCGTAACATAGCCAAGGCGGTTTGGCGGTTTTGTAATTGTGACCGTTGCGCTTGACTCTGTGTCACAATTCCCGTTGGAATATGGGTAATCCGCACCGCTGAAGAGGTCTTGTTAACATGTTGACCACCAGCACCAGAAGCCCGGTAAACATCGACCTTCAATTCGGCAGGATTAATATCAATGTCCACTGAATCATCCAGTTCTGGTAAGACATCAACAGACGCAAATGACGTGTGCCGTCGTCCCGCCGAATCAAACGGCGAGATTCGGACGAGTCGGTGGACCCCCTTCTCAGAACGTAAATAGCCATACGCATTACGACCAGCAATTGCTAAGGTCACACTACTCAACCCAGCAACATCCCCCGGCTGATAGTCCAGCACGGTCACTTTAAAGTCATGTTGTTCTGCCCAACGAGTATACATTCGTAGCAACATGTCACCCCAATCTTGGGATTCCGTGCCTCCAGCTCCCGGGTGAATTTCCAACAGTGCATTGTTGTGGTCATATTTTTGATTCAATAATAAGTTCAACCGGTATTGCCGTAAAGCCGCCTGGGCAGTGGCAAAGTCAGTTTCAAACTCCGCTTGCATCTCTGCATCCGGTTCCTCTTGTAATAGCTCTAGGGCTACCATCAGATCTTCAACCTGCGTGACCAACCGCTGAAACTCGTCGACTTTTTTCTTCATCTCGTTGGTCTCATCGATTAAAAGCTGAGCCGCCTGGGCATCATCCCAAAAATCTGGTTGAGCCATTTGGCCTTCATTGACGCTGATACTTTCATTCAAAGCATCAAAGTCAAAGTGACCCCCTAAAGCCGGTTAGTTGTTCTTGCATGGCGGTTAGTTCACGTTTAGCATCACTTAATTCCATCATGTTGGGCTCCTTTTTTGTGTTATTTTAAAGACAAAACGAGGTCGGAAAACTTCCCGCCTCGTTCGTCGCCCGTTTAACGGGTAATATTCTGTCGAATTTCAGACTTCATGAACAAGCGCGTTGCATCATAGTCGATATCTGAAATCATTTCTTCAAACATCCGGAACCCATCCTGTTGGTATTCAACCAATGGATTCAACTGACCATAACCCCGCAGACCAATTGATTGCCGTAATTGATCCATCGCATCGATGTGATCAGTCCAGTGCGAATCAACCACCCGCAGTAACACCACTTTTTCAAATTCAAGCATTTGTGCTGGATCATAAAGTTGTTTTTGCTTTTCTGCGTACACGTCTTCTGCCAGTTCCATAAAGAAGGCCTTAATTTCGTCGGCTGATTTGTTCTTCAGATCATCCAAACTAATCTTATCTGGTGAGACCATTGCAGAAATACCGAAGTCTAAGAGTGTATCCAAATCCCAATCACTTTGTTCACCTTGCGTATGCAGACTAACGACCCGATCAACGGTCCGTTTAATCATTGGCATTAATACCCACTTCAGCGACTTATCCTGATTGATGACTTGGTTACGTTCACCATACATAACATCCCGTTGTTGGCGCATAACATCATCATATTGCAACACGTTCTTCCGGGAATCATAGTTATTCCCTTCAACCCGCTTTTGCGCTGATTCAACTTGCTTAGTGATCATCCGACTCCGAATGACAGCATCTTCGCCATCAACGTTCATCCGTTCCAAGAAGCTCTTGACCCGGTCAGAACCAAATCGCCGCATCAAATCATCTTCCAAGGACAGGTAGAATTGCGTCATACCAGGATCACCTTGCCGACCTGAACGGCCTCGAAGCTGGTTATCAATCCGCCGTGACTCATGACGTTCCGTCCCAATGACGGCCAGTCCACCGATTTCCACGACGCCCGGTCCCAATTTAATATCAGTTCCCCGACCAGCCATGTTGGTGGCAATGGTGACAGCCCCACGTTGACCGGCATTTTGGATGATGTCGGCTTCCTTCGCATGGTTCTTCGCGTTCAAGACCACGTGCGGAATGTTTTCTTCATCCAACCGTTGTGACAAATACTCAGACGTTTCCACGGCCACGGTCCCGATTAACATCGGTTGACCCTTTTCGTGTAGGTCCTTGATTTCCTTAACAACGGCGTTAAATTTCGATTCCAACGTTGGGTACAGCAAATCCGGTTCATCGACCCGGACAACTGGCTTGTTCGTTGGCACGGAAACAACTTCCATGTTATAAATTTCTCGGAATTCTTCCGCTTCGGTCTTAGCCGTCCCGGTCATCCCAGAAAGTTTCTTGTACATCCGGAACAAGTTCTGATACGTGATGTTAGCCATCGTCTTGGTTTCTTCTTGAATCTCGACGCCTTCCTTAGCCTCAATCGCTTGGTGCAGGCCATCAGAATAACGCCGACCATCCATTACCCGACCCGTAAAGGAGTCAACGATCAAGACTTCACCATCTTGAACCACGTAATCCTTGTCACGTAGCATGATAAAGTTTGCCCGCAACGCTTGGTCCATATGGTGGGTCAAAGCCGTGTTGTCCGTATCGTACAAGTTCTTCAAGTTGAAGTACTTTTCAGCCTTTTCGATCCCGGTATCCGTCAACGCCACCGTCTTAGATTCCAAATCGATCTTAAAGTCATCTTTTTCATGTAACGTCTTAGCAAACCGGTCAACACGCCGATAAAGCGCACTTGTCCCTTCGGATTGACCAGAAATAATCAATGGTGTCCGCGCTTCATCAATCAAGATGGAGTCCACTTCATCGACAATCGCAAAGTTCAATGGTCGTTGCACCATATCTTCTTTGTAGACCACCATGTTATCCCGCAGATAATCAAATCCAATTTCACCGTTGGTGGAGTAAGTAATATCTGCTTGGTAAGCTTCTCGCTTTTCTTCTGGTGATTTTTCGGCTGAGTTCAATCCAACCGTTAACCCCATCCAATTATAGAGCTCACCCATTTCAGTAGCATCCCGTGCAGACAGGTATTCGTTAACCGTTACTACGTGCACCCCTTTGCCTGCTAAGGCGTTCAGGTAAACGGGCATCGTGGCCGTCAAGGTTTTTCCTTCACCGGTTTTCATTTCAGCAATGTTACCTTCGTGCAGCACGATGCCCCCCATGATTTGCACATGGAAAGGATACAAGCCAAGCACCCGCTTAGCACCTTCACGAATAGCCGCAAAGGCTTCAGGAAGCAGGTCGTCCAACGTTTCGCCGTCTTGGTAACGCTGCTTAAACTCAGGCGTTTTCGCTTTCAGATCATCATCTGAAAGTTGTGCGTAGTCGTCCGCATAGGCGCCGACTTTATCCGCTAAATTACTGAGGCGTCGTAAAGTTCGGCGATCACTTTCGACCCATCGTTTCAAAATATTTGGCATGTGAGAATTCCCTTCAGTACTTTTAAAATAAGTCTATTTAAAGTTACCCATTTATTTACAATAAATCAACCTACATTCTACCACTATCCGGGCCAAGATGAAACAATTCCCCCACGACCGCCCCCGTTAAACCGCTTTCTTCCGCCATAAATCGACAAAAAAGCACCGCGTAAACGCGATGCTTCGTAAACTGATTTTACTTATTCAGCGTCGTCAGCTTCAATTAAGCCATACCGACCATCATTACGACGGTAAACGATACTAATTCCGTCAGACTCGGCATCTTCATAGATGAAGAAGTCGTGACCCAACATGTCCATTTGTAAAACAGCTTCTTCAGTATCCATTGGCTTCAATGAAACCCGCTTAGTCCGGACAACTTCTAATTCGCTACCTTCAGCCGGCTTATCACTTTCGGAAGTTTCTGTTGAGAAGTCAAGATTCTTGTAACCCTTCTCCCGTGACTTACGGTTGACTTTGGTCTTGTACTTGCGAATTTGACGTTCCAACTTGTCCGTAACCAAATCAACACTTGCATATAAGTCAGGAGAGGTCTCCTCTGCCCGTAATGTCAAGTATGGGAGTGGGATTGTTACTTCAACCTTCGCCGTCTTATTTTGGTAAACCTTCAGGTTGATGTGCGCAATTGCCTCAACATTGTTGTCGAAATATTTCTCCAACTTGCTGATCCGTTTTTCAACGTAATCCCGGATTGCGTCAGTAACTTCGATGTTTTCTCCACGAATATTAAATGTGAGCATAAAACTTCTCTCCCTTCAACCGAGATCTCTCGGCTTGCTTAGCATTAGAAGGACCACTCTTCTAATATGCTTTGCTTACTATTATTATAATAGAAAGCGTGACCAGACACAATTAATCTAATTATTTTTTCCGCTCTAACGGGCTAAGGTCAAGCTAGTAACCGCTTTCGCCCCGGTCAAATTAATTTGCGTTGCGGCATGCCGCAACGTTCTTCCTGTGGTATACACATCATCCAACAACAAAACCCGCTGGCCGTGACACAGGTCTTTCGCCTGTGGCGCTAAGGTGAAGGGCTGGGGAGTTAATAAGCGTTGCGCTCGATTTTTGGCCGACTGTGGCGTCGCTTTATCTTGGTCAATCACTTGTAGGACCTGGTAGTAGGCTTGACCGGTCAACCAGCCCGTCACCTGATTGAATCCCCGCGACTGCCAAGTCGATTGAGCAATCGGAATAGGTACCAATATGTCATAGGTTAATTGGGTTAACGCCGTCGCTAACGCCCGTTGTAGCACCCGTTGCAGTGCATAGTCGCCTTGAAATTTATACTGCTGCATGTAGGCTTTCATCTCAGCATCATAACAGTATAGTGCCCGATTGACCAACGGCTGATCCCAGCGTTGGCAATCCTGACACAACTGACAAGTCGTCTGTTGGCGCCCACACTGGGGACAATGCTGACCACTAATTGGCGATAACCGCCCCTGACAAGGAACACAGATGTCGGGTGGGGTTACCGGGCCCCAGCGCCAAAACTGAGCCAACGTCAGGGACGTCTTCAAGGGACGCTGACACCAAACACAGACCGTCATGGCTGCCCTCCCTGACGTCTACCTTGCCAGTTGAGGCGCGCAATCATTCCCCGCGCCGCGCGGATAGTTTGCGTATGCGTTTGACAATAACAAATAACGCTACCAGTTGGGTCCTGACTGCTCCGCCCGACACGACCGGCGATTTGCACTAGCGCTGCAGTGGAAAAGATTGGATCGTCGCCGCCCAAAATCAGGACCGCGATCCCGGGAAAAGTCACGCCCCGTTCCAAAATAGTGGTAGTCACTAAAAAAGTTAGCTGTTGGTCACGCATTGCCTGCACCTTGGTCTGGCGTTCAGGATCACTAGCATGGACGGTAGCTCCACCAGAAATTCCGGCCAACTTTAACGCCCGCTCGACCAGCACCAGATCTGCCACATGTGGCACAAATATCAAAAAAGGCCGTCGTTCGGTCAAGAAGTGCTGAATCTGGCGTAAAACCACTGCTGGTAAGCCACGTCGTTGCAGTCTTCTACGCCATTGCCAGGTCACTTGCACCTGAATTTGGGGCAGCAAATGGCCGTGATACCGCAAAGGTACATAAGTCACTGTCAATTGGTGGCGCGCGACTTGCCGTTGTAAGCGTTCATCGGGTGTCGCTGTTAAGTATAAATGACTCCCCGAAGCCTTTTGCGCGTGCTGAATGGCTTCTTGTAATAGCGGGCTCATCGCTAAAGGAAACGCATCCACTTCATCAACAATCACCCAGTCAAACGCAGCCTTAAACCGTAATAGCTGATGCGTCGTGCAGATAGTTAGCTGACAATAGCGGTACGGCTCTAATTGATCACCATAAAGAACGGTCTGTGTGATTGCTTGGAAGGCCTGACGTAACCGTGGTGCTAATTCCAAACAGACATCGACCCGCGGCGATGCCCATGCCACCCGCCATCCCCGTTGCAAGGCCCATGCTAACGCCGGATAAACAATTTCCGTCTTTCCTGCCCCAGTCACTGCCCATAATAAATGATTGTGCTGTGCTCGCATCTGGGTCATCACGTCTTGGGCGGCGGTCCGTTGTTGCGCACTTAATTGCCCCGACCAAGTTAGTGGTGATTTTGCTAACATTGAAAACCGGTTGGGCTCTGAAATAGTGTATAATTTATGTTGTGACGTCAACCGGCCCATTTGTAAGCATTGACGGCAATACCATGTGCCATTAGGTAATTGATCCTGTGGTCGTAACCACTGCCAGCACCGCTGACACTGTTGTCGTTGTCCCACCCTTTTAATTGCCGGTTGCGCAACAACGTTCGGCAATTGTGGTGGCCCTTCCAAGGGCACTTGCCGGCCAAACAACACGTCATCTTCTATCATTTCGGGGCCTCCTTTAAGTCGTTATGGTTAACTCCGCAGCGCCCCGTCAATAATTTTTAAGGATGTTTTTGATTATGGAAACAGATTATCTAACCATTCGGACGAATGGTACGCACGAGTTAGAAATTAAAAAATCACGCTTTATTGCTGACCTAGGACGGGTTTCAACCGAAGAAGAAGCAAAGGCATTCATCGCTCAAATCATCGCCCGGGAACCTAAAGCAACCCACCACTGTTGGGCCTACCTACTAGGCGATCACGATGATGTTCAACGGGAAAGTGATAATGGTGAACCGTCAGGAACAGCTGGTGTTCCCATTTTAACGGTTCTGCAGCGTAATCACCTGCATAATACGATTGCCGTGGTCACCCGCTATTTTGGTGGCATTAAGCTCGGTGCCGGTGGTTTAATTCGGGCCTATAGTAATGCCACCTCAACCGGTATTGAAGCAACCGGTGTGGTTAAGCGGGTCCGGCAGCAAGCCCTTATTTTAACCGTGGACTACGCGAATTATGATCGACTGAGCCCCTACCTCACTGAGCAAAACATTACTGTCTTAGGAACCGATTATGCAGCTGCGGTAACCGTGACCATCGCCGTCGACTTGGCAGCCGTCAGTGCCACTCAAGGCGCCATTCAGAATTTATTAAGTGACCGATTAACGAGTCGACTCGGCGACATTGATTACCATGAAGTTCCGGTTGAGGTTAATGCTAGTCGCCATGTAGACTAACATCCAGATATAAAGAGGCGCCCCAGAAGTAACTTCTGAGACGCCTCTTTGGCTTAATCTGAATTTTTAGAGGTTAACTTCTGTACTACGCGGTTAATCCAATGCAACAACGGTTGTCGATTAGACCCAACCAATCCGATTGCCTCCACAAAAAGCTCTAGGCCAACTAAAATCGCAATGGTCAGTAAGACTGACCCCCAGATGGTCGACAACGGATATAGCAACGAAATAAACGAGAAAATTAAGGCAATCCCATAAATCACCAAAACCGTTTGTCGATGGGTAAGCCCTAGTTGCATGAGCCGGTGATGCAAATGGTGCTTGTCTGCGTGTGAGATCGGCTGGCGATTCAAAATTCGCCGGATCATCGCATAAACTGTGTCAGTAATTGGCACACCCAAAATAATCACTGGGATCACCACGGAAATAAAGGTGACGTTCTTGAGCCCATACAACGAAAAACAGGCAATCATGAAACCGATAAACTGTGCCCCCGTATCACCCAAATAAATGCGTGCCGGGAAAAAGTTATAAGGTAAGAAGCCCAACATTGCCGCCACTAAAGCAAAGATCATAATGGCAACCCATGTATTGGCAACGTTCAAGAAAAATAATCCAGTAATACCAGTGGTTGTCAACGCAATGATGGAAACCCCGGTCGCTAAACCGTCCAGTCCATCAATGAGGTTAATCGCGTTCACAATCGCCACGATCCAAAGCAACGTAATGGGTAACGCCAGCCAGCCAAAATGCCAAACACCGATGAACGGTAACGTTAAATAACGCATCTTGACGCCGGCAACAAAATAGACTTCTAAGGCGGCTAATAATTGTCCCAAAATTTTTTGCTTTGGCGACAGTTCAAAGACATCATCAATCATGCCTTCAGCCACAATTATACATTCACCGCCAAACAACCCCCACAGTTGCTGTGTGGGCATCTGATCGCGTAACAAAAACATCGTTGAAAATGTAAACGCAATGAAGATGGCTAGGCCACCTAACGTTGGCATCGGTACTTTGTTGACCCGTCGCTGATTAGGTTTATCCACCGCACCAATTTGAAACGCAAAGCGGCGCACAAACGGGGTTAGGACCGCGGAGATAATCATGGTAGCAAACAAGCTAACAATAATCTCAAATTTCATAAGGTGTCCTCTTTCTTTTCATTCCTTTTGCTAATTATACAAATCTCAGAATTTAAACACAACCGCCATTTGCGAGTTCTACTTAAAAATTTAACCAGATAGTGGTACTTTAAATAATTCACAAGGGTTTACGCATTTCGCTTGTGAAGTATACTTCATTTGCAAAAGTTTGTGTAAGCGTTTCCTTAACGCCTATACAGGCTATTTCGTGCACAAGTGTACAGTCAAATGCCCTTAATCCGCAGATTTCTCTTGTGCAAATCGCCTAAAAGCCATATAATAAGATTGTGTTATTGAGAAAGGTTTCACATTTTATTTGTACCTATGCTATTTATCCTATTTCCTTGTGAAACCTTTCCTCGTTGATCGTCACTATTGGTTTGTATTTCGAAAGGAGATTTTTCTATTGGCTGCTAATGATAAAACACCAAAGACAGAAACGGCTGAAGAAGAACAAGCTTCACCCATCTTAATTCAAATGGGGATCTTCGCTGCCATCCTGTTTGTTTCCAGCCTAATTTCCCCACTGTTCCCAGCAACGTTCCCCGTACCAACTCCTGTGATTGGTTTAGTTATTCTCTACATCTTATTAGCCACTCATATCGTGAAGTTACGGAACGTCGAAAAATTTGGGGACTTCATGATCAGTTTGATTGCCTTTCTATTCGTACCATCTGGTATCCAATTAGCTGCTAACTTGGATATCTTGAAGGCTGAAGGGGTTCAAATCGTCATTGTTGCCTTGATTTCTACGATTGTCCTTTTGGTGGTTGTCGCTTACACGACTGCTGGCTTTATCTGGCTTCGGAAGAACGTTTTCCATCGTGACGTTAACGTCGAGGAATAAACCGTTCGCTTCTACCTACTTTCACTAGAAAAGGATGAAAATTTATGATTACTTTAACAGCAACCGCCCACATGGCAGTTTGGGGCAAATGGCTCGGTGACGCCTTAGGGACTAACGCCGCTGGTGCTTCTGCCGGTAATGCTTTATTTGGTATTTTTCTATCATTAATGGTCTACTTAATTGGCCAATGGTTATTCAAAATCGGTAAGGGTTTCTTCTTATTCCAACCCCTATTTGTTGGGATGGTCTTAGGGATCTTCGTGCTTTACTTAATGGCTCACGCCTTCGGGACGGATACTGCAACGTTCTACAAGTCAGCCTACCTGCCTGGTGGGAACATTATCTTCTGGTTCCTGAACCCAGCAACGATTGCCTTCGCCATTCCTTTGTATCGGCGGAATGATGTGGTCAAGAAGTTCTGGCTAGAAATTATTCTTTCCTTAATTGTTGGATTGGTTATTTCACTGTTCGTCATTTACGGTGTATCGAAGTTGTTTGGTTTGGACAACATGGGAATTGCATCAATGTTGCCACAAGCTGCTACGACTGCGATCGCAATGCCAATTGCCGGTGCAATCGGCGGGAACACGGCGATCACTGCAATGGTCTGCATCTTGAACGCCGTTATCATCTACGCCTTGGGTGACTGGCTCGTTAAGTTATTCCGGGTTAACAGCGATCCTATCGGTGCCGGACTTGGTTTAGGAACTGCCGGTCACACGGTTGGTTCTGCTAAGGCCTTACAACTTGGTTCCATCCAAGGTTCAATGGCTTCCATCGCTGTGGTTATCATCTCGATTGTCGTTGACATCGTGGTACCACCATTTGCATCAATGATGGGCTTGTACTAAAACTAATTTCAATCTAAACACCGACCTAATTGAGGCCGGTGTTTTTCTTTACACTTAAAGCTCACTTCTCAGCAGCCTGACGTCCCCTAATTAGCCGGTTAAGCTGATAATTGATAGCTTATGCCAGAATCGGTTAAGGACTTACGCTGAGCCAATTAGGCCGTCTCTTCGCTGCATGTTTTCCGGCATTAAAAAATGGGACCACCAGCCATTAACGCCTGGTGATCCCATTTTATTTTGCTGAGTAACTGAACTACTCTTTTAAGTGATAATTATAAGTTGAAACAATGATGTTTTCCCGTGAGTTTAAAATCGCCCGTAAACGTAATGCCGTTTGGTTATGCAAAACGTTCTGCCAAGGATGCCGCGGTACAAATTGCGGTACCAACACAGTCGTTGTAAAGTTACGCTCAGCAGCCCGTTTCGCAATCACATCACAGAAACGCAGGGTTGGCGTTGCAATTGACCGGTACGACGAGTGAATATCCACGAAACGAATATCTGGAAACTCTTCTTTAAACTCTTGCGCCGTCTTATGTTCCTTCTCTGGGTTCTCATCAAAGGACACATGCATGGCAATGACATAATCACCAATTGAGCGGGCATAATTAATGGCCCCAGTTGTCACCCGAGTGATGTTGCTAACCAAGACAATGACGGTTGCCCCATCGTACTCATGAATATCTGCTTTTTCCTTCGCTGCCACCCGCAATTGTTTGGCGACATTATGGTAATGACCGTTGATTCGATAAAACAGCAATAAAACCAGTGGCATGATGATGACGTATGGCCACACGTTGCCAAAGTGTAAGAGGAGTAATAACACGACTAGTCCCAGTGAAATCCCAGCACCGATTAAGTTAATAAATGCTTTGCCTAACCAGAAGCCCTCGCGCTCTCTAAACCAGTGAATAATCATCCCTGACTGCGATAGCACAAATGGCACGAAAACCCCTAATGCATATAAGGGAATCAGTAGTGTCGTTTGACCATGGAAGATGAAGATTAGGACAATTGCCCCAACGGCCAATGAAATAATCCCGTTAGAGTACCCTAACCGATCGCCACGGTCTAGGTAGGCGTGTGGCAAGAACTTATCTTTGGCCAAATTATACGCTAGGATTGGAAATGCTGAGAACCCTGTATTAGCGGCAACCGCCAAAATCAGGGCCGTTGATAATTGCAACAGATAATACAAGACACCGTGACCAAAAACGCCAATCCCAATCTGGGAGAGTACCGTTTGATTACTTTGAGGACGAATCCCCATGTAATAACTTAAGAACGTAATCCCAGCAAAGAAGATTGCCAAGATGCCGGCCATAATTGCTAAGGTTGCCGCCGCATTGTGTCGTTTAGGCTCCTTAAAGTTAGGAACGGCATTACTAATCGCTTCCACCCCAGTTAAGGATGATGACCCAGAAGAAAAGGCCCGAAGGAACAGCAACAGTGTCATCCCTTGTACCGGTTGACCCACTGATGCGGCCGCATGGTAGGTAATATGACCACTAACAATGTTATAGAATCCGACCCCAATCATCACAATAATCATGAAGATAAATAGGTAAACCGGAAGGGTTAGAAATGATGCCGATTCGCGCATCCCCCGTAGGTTCAGCAACATAATCCCAATCACAATCAGCACCGATACTAGCACCGAATACGGATACAGGGCCGGAATCGCTGACGTAATCGCTTCAGTCCCCGAAGTCGTTGATACCGCCACTGTCAGCATATAATCAACCAACAGCGACCCACCAGCGACTAGTCCGGCTGATTGCCCCCAATTCGTGCTAGCCACCACATAAGCGCCACCCCCAGAAGGATAGGCGTGAATGATTTGCTGGTAAGAAAGCGTGATCGCAAATAACAGCACCAACACCAAAGCAGCGACCCACAATTGATAATAAAGGGCTGCCGCCGACAACGTGATGAGGACGGTTGTGATTTGCTCAGTACCATAAGCCACGGATGATAACGCATCAGACGACAATAGGGCCAACGCCTTAAACTTCGTTAGCGCCTGACCGCCTTCGTCCATGGTCTTGAGGGGTTTTCCAATTAAAACCCGCTTTAAATAACGCCACATGACTATTTACTCCTTATCTCCAATAAAAATGAAAGCGGGCCGTAACCCGCCAATAAGTGCACATTTACATCACATTTGAATGTGTGGTAAGTCTACTACAACTAGCTCCACATTACCACAATTCAAGCAGTTCGCAACACCCGAATGTGTTTGCGAACTTTTCTATTATCCAGCAAACGGCCTGAGAAATAAAGGGTTGATTTTCACTTTAATTTATTGCGCCCCTATTATTGACGGCATGACTGAGTTAAGCACCGGTCTGACTGTGTTTTAACGACTGGCTATTTTCTAGATTTTTATCGCTAATGACAAAAAAAGAAGAATCCTACCAAATTTTGGTGGATTCTTCCTTCACTTTAATGCTTAAAATTTATCCATTGATGGTCGACGCTTACATCATGCCGCCCATACCTGGATTAGCTGCTGGTGCAGCTGGTGCTGGATTGTCTTCTGGCTTTTCAGCCACAACGGCTTCCGTCGTCAACAACAAAGCAGATACAGAAGCAGCGTTTTGCAGAGCAGAACGGGTTACCTTAGTTGGGTCGGTAATTCCCGCAGCAACCATGTCTTCGTACTTGTTGTCAGCAGCGTTGTAACCAACACCTGGCTTTTCACCCTTCAGGTGTTCAACCACAACAGAGCCTTCAACACCGGCGTTTTGTGCGATTTGACGAACAGGTTCTTCCAAAGCACGTAAAACGATGTTGATCCCGGTCTTTTCGTCGCCTTCAGCTTCAAGCTTAGCAACGTCACCGATAACATTGATCAATGCGGTACCACCACCAGCAACGAAGCCTTCTTCAACGGCAGCTCGAGTCGCGTTCAGGGCATCTTCAATCCGGTACTTGCGTTCCTTCAATTCGGTTTCAGTAGCTGCACCGACCCGAACCACAGCAACACCACCAGATAACTTAGCTAAACGTTCCTTCAGCTTATCACGGTCAAAGTCAGACGTGGTGTCTTCAATTTGGCCCTTGATTTCAGCCACGCGAGCAGCGATTTGGTCCTTAGAACCAGCGCCTTCAACCACCGTGGTGTCATCCTTAGTCACGTTAACCTTTTGGGCTTGACCCAATTGATCAATCGTCGTGTCCTTCAGGTTCAAGCCTAAGTCATCGGTAATCACAGTCCCACCAGTCAAAACGGCGATATCTTGCAATTGTGCCTTACGACGATCACCAAAGCCAGGTGCCTTGACTGCGACAACGTTGAACGTTCCACGCATCTTGTTCAAGACCAAGGTTGGCAAAGCTTCACCCGTGATATCATCAGCGATGATTAAGAGTGAACGGCTTTGTTCAACAACTGATTGCAACAATGGCAAGATGTCTTGGATGTTGGCAATCTTCTTGTCTGTGATTAAGATGTATGGGTTGTCAAGGTTTGCTTCCATCTTATCATTATCCGTGACCATGTATTGTGACATGTAACCACGGTCGAATTGCATCCCTTCAACAACGTCTAAGCTCGTATCAACCCCACGGGATTCTTCAATGGTGATAACACCATCGTTACCAACCTTTTCCATGGCGTCCGCAATTAACTTACCAGTTTCTTTACTTGCAGAAGAAATGGAAGCAATCTGGGCGATGTCATCTTTAGTCTTAACGTCATGAGACATCTTGTGCAAAGCATCAACAGCGGCACCAGTCGCCTTTTCAATCCCACGACGGATTCCGACTGGGTTAGCCCCAGCGGTAACGTTCTTCATGCCTTCGTTAACGATAGCTTGCGTCAATACAGTCGCCGTAGTGGTCCCATCACCAGCAATATCGTTGGTCTTGGAAGCAACTTCGGAAACGAGCTTTGCGCCCATATTTTCAAAGTGATCTTCTAATTCAATTGCTTTAGCAATTGTTACCCCATCGTTAGTGATGGTTGGGTTGCCATAACTTTGTTCGAGAACCACGTTACGCCCCTTAGGTCCTAAGGTGGTCTTAACGGTGTTCGCTAATTTATCAACACCAGCAAGCATCTTGCTGCGTGCGTCTTCAGAGAACTTCAATTCTTTAGCCATAATTCAAATTCACCTCATATTATTTTTAATTGTCTCTTAGATCAGTGGGAAAGGCTTAGTCGATAACGGCAACTAAATCCTTTTCGTGTAAAACAAGGTAAGTCTGGCCGTCATACTTTACTTCAGTACCAGCATACTTATCGAACAATACCTTGTCGCCAACCTTAACAGTTGGGGCTACCTTGTCGCCATTGTCTAACACACGACCATCGCTCACAGCAACGACGTTTGCCGTTGATGGCTTTTCTTGCGCATTACTTGCTAAAACAATGCCGCCAACCGTGGTTTCTTCTTCTTGTGGTTGATCTAAAATGACGCGGTCTCCTAATGGTTTTAACACTTAAATCCCTCCAATAAACTTACTTTTTAGCACTGTTAGCACTTGACTAACATAAGTGCTAATCAACAATATCTAATATATGGTTTTTCCCAGTAAAAATCAAGGAATTTGACAAAGTAATTCGCCCATCTTTTTCATGACAACCAAAAAGTCGCAATCACAATCGATTACGACTTCCAATTATTCTTTGCTATTATAATGTTCCAAGAAGTAAATGAGTGTTTGCAACTCATTAGTCAAATCAACGTTTTGTACGCGGACATCTTTTGGTACCGTGATTCGTAGCGGTGTAAAGTTCAAGATTCCTTTGACGCCACCGGCAACGGCGTCATCCGTAACAGACTGGGCGACATCGGAAGGAACGGTTAAAATAGCCACTTGAATCTGTTGTTCTTCCAATTGTGTCCGTAAATCCGTCATCGGATAGATAGGGACGCCACTTTGAATGGTGTTGGCAATGGTCTCATTAACATCAAAGGCCGCACTGATTCGCACATTGCCATCCTGATGAAAATTAAAGTTTAATAGGGCATGTCCCAGATTCCCAACCCCAATTAGGGCCACATTAGTTAGCCGATCCTGATTCAAGATTTTCTTAAAGAACTTAATCAAACTCTCAACGTCATAGCCATATCCCCGTTTGCCTAAGGCACCGAAATACGAAAAATCACGCCGAATAGTCGCTGAATCCACCTTAACGGCTTCAGATAGCTCTGTCGATGAAACCCGTGTTTTATCCGCGTCCAACAGGATATTGAGATAACGGTAATAAATGGGTAACCGTTTCGCTGTGGCGCGAGGAATTTTTTGTTCTGTCAAAAAACGAGACCTCCTAATCAACCCTAGTCGTCATCACCAATTGGCAACAACGCTTTCTCTAAAATTGTTTACTGATTGTGAAAATTGCTTTCTTATAAATTATAGCATAGCCGCCCGCTTTGTGAAAGAATTTGCAAATATTTTTCACAATTATTTCAGAATTTCGGTCTGCTCTAAGAATATGCTAAAATAGACCCATGACTTTTAAACGGAAAAAGGAGGTTTAGTCACTGTGATTCTCTTACAAGTACAGCAGGTCACTCGCCGCTTTGGCGCCAGTGTCCTCTTTGAAAATGTTAGTTTAGATGTCCCCGAACACGGGCGCGTGGCCTTAGTTGGCCGTAACGGTGCCGGCAAATCAACGCTGCTTAAAATGATTGCTGGTGAAACAACGCCTGATGAAGGCCAAATTACCACTAAGCGTGGATTGACGATTGGTTATCAAGCCCAAAATGCCGGTCTGGCTTCCAGTGAGACTGTTTGGAATGAGATGCTTAGTGTCTTCGCTGAAGTTCGCGCCATGGAAAATCGCATTCACGACCTTGAACAGCAAATGAGTGATCCGACGGTGATCGCCGATACGGAACAGTTCCAACAAATCAGCGCGGCCTATGATCAATTACAACAGGACTTCAGTGACCATAATGGTTACGGCTATCAAGCTGAGATTCGCGGCGTTTTATATGGATTTGAGTTTGGTGAAGCTTACTATGACAAACCCATTAATGAACTCTCCGGTGGGCAGCGTACCCAATTAGCCCTAGCCAAACTCTTGCTTGAACGACCCGACTTGCTCATTTTAGATGAACCGACCAACCACCTGGACGTAGAAACCTTGACTTGGTTAGAAAGTTACCTTCAGGGCTACTCAGGTGCCATTTTGGTTGTCTCCCATGACCGGTACTTTCTCGATCACGTTGTCAACGACGTCTACGATATGGCCCATGGTGGCTTGGTTCACTACCCCGGCAACTATTCCCATTACATCACTGCTAAAGCTGAGCGCTTACGCCAGGAATGGAAAGAGTACGATAAACAACAGACCGAAATTTCTAAACTCGAGGACTTTGTTAACAAAAACATTGTCCGAGCGTCCACGACTAAGCGGGCTCAAGCGCGACGGAAACAATTGGAAAAGATGGACCGAATTGACAAGCCCGAGGGTGACGAAAAGGTCGCCCGTTTCCAATTTCAGCCACACCGTCAGAGTGGTAACGTCGTCTTAGATGTTGTGAACGGTGCAGTGGGCTACGACCAACAGATCCTCTGTGCCCCCGTTAACTTAGACATCAAAAAGCACCAAGCGGTCGCCATTGTGGGGCCTAACGGCATTGGAAAATCAACGCTTCTCAAAACCATTTTGGGACGTCTCCCCGCCATTCAAGGACAGATTATCTTTGGGACTGGTGTGGACACTGGTTACTATGACCAGGACCAAGCCACCCTGCACGAGAAAAAAACGGTGCTCCACGAACTTTGGGATGATCATCCCACGACCCGCGAAGGCGATATTCGTTCAATTTTGGGTAGCTTTCTCTTTACCGGTAGTGATGTTGATAAAAGCGTTCATAGTCTCAGTGGGGGCGAACGGGCACGCCTGCTATTGACCAAGTTAGCACTTCGTCACGATAATTTCCTAATGCTCGACGAACCGACTAACCACTTGGACATCGACAGCCGCGAAGTCTTAGAAAACGCTCTGAACGAATTTGATGGCACGATTCTATTTGTTTCCCATGACCGTTATTTCATCAATCAAGTCGCCACGCAAGTCGTTGAACTCGGTCCAAAGGGAACGACCCGTTATCTGGGCAACTATGACTACTACGTTTCTAAAAAGGCGGAGCAAACAGCGTATGCCGAGAAGGAAGCGGCTGAGGCGGAAGCCGCCCACCCAACAACAATTGCCCCTAAGAAAACGCAGGTTGATTATCAACAACAAAAAGAACAGCAAAAAGCCAAACGCAAACTCTCACGTCAAGTTGACGCCTTAGAAGAACAACTCGCGCAATTAGAAACTGAAAAGTCACAAATCGAAACTGCCATGAGCGCTCCCGAGAACTTTAACGACGTCGCTAAATTGGCTGATTTACAGGCCCAACTCACGACTGTTACCACCACGCTCGCTCAAACTGAAGACGACTGGACTGAAAAGAGTCTCGCGTTAGAAAATTTTGCTGACTAATGTCTATCACTTAGTCTCTCTAGCCACTCCCCTGGGGTGGCTTTTTTAAATTGCGTTTCTTTGCTGGCTCATCTTGCGAATCTCACTAAAATAGGTATACTTAGTTCTATGAATATCGAAACAGCCTCATTGGTCACTGACGATGAACGAGCCGCCATCTTTAAAGCATTGGCTGAACCAAACCGCTTACGGATCATTCGGGTGCTCTATCAGGCCCAACGTGAATTGACTTGCAGTGAGATTGGGGGTCAGTTGAATATTAGCAAGTCAACCGTGTCTTATCATTTCAAAGCATTGCGGTTAGTCGGTTTAACCAATACCCGTCAGGTCGCACAGACCAAGTATCTATCGTTACGTCAATCAACGTTCGATCGCGTCTTACCAGGGTTCCTTGCAACCCTGTAGTTTTTGCCTTCATTGTTCGATAATCATCGAAATAAGAGAGAAAGTGAAGTTGATATCATGAACACACCACACGAACACAGTCGCTACCTCACCTTAGGGATGATGTTAGTGGCGACCAATATGCGGCTCCCCATCACCATGATGCCTGGGCTCATGCACAGTCTCCAGCAAACGATTGGTCTGCCCAGTTCATTAGCTGGGCTTATCACCACCATTCCCCTCCTAACGTTCGCTGTCATGTCACCATTGATTGCGCGCTGGGGGCGCCGCTTTGGTAATGAATGGACCATTTATGTCATGCTGATCTTACTGGCGGTGGGCAGTTACTTACGGGTCATCCCCACCGTAGCCAGTCTATTACTGGGAACCTTTCTGGTCGGGATCGGTGTTGATGGCGGTAACGTCCTCATTCCAGCCGTCATTAAGGATAATTTCCCCACTAAAATTAACGTAGCAACCAGTGAATACACGCTATCGATGTTATTGATTGGATCGTTGGGCACCGGACTTTCCGGGGTCCTGGCTGCACACTGGCCACTTTCATTAACCATTGCCGTGTTATCCGCAATCGGTCTTGTGAACTTAGTCGTCTGGTTACCCAATCTAAAATTCAATCACCCAGCACCCGTGATAACGGCACATCATACCCCCGATACCCATCCCAGCGTTTGGCGCACCCCTCGCGCCTGGATTGTCACCGCCTTCTTTGGGTTACAGGCTTTGGTCTATTACTCTTTGCTCACTTGGTTACCCACCATTCTTAGTACCCGGGGATTTTCAACCATTGCGGCAGGAAACTTGGTCACGGTGATGCAACTAGCCGGCTTGCCACTCGCCTACTTAGTCCCCACCCTGTCAAACTCTCATCGCGGAACTGCCGCTATGATTGGGACAGTCGGCGTTGGCTTCATTGGGGGAACGGCAGGCATCTTGCTTCCCCATTTCTCCTTTAGTGTTGCCGTGCTATTATGCTTACTGTTGGGCTTTGGCTCCGGCGCCGCTTTCAATCTCGCCGTAATCTTCTTCACGCAACAAACGACTAATGGCTTTGAAACAGCAGACCTCTCCGGTATGGCTCAGTCTGCTGGCTACCTCCTAGCTGCAGCGGGTCCCGTCTTATTCGGGTGGTTAGGCCAGCTCAGTTGGTCACTGGTTTTGTGGCTCGCCATTGGGTTTTCGATTCTCTTAACTTTGGCCGGTATTCTCGTTTATCGGCGGGACACGATTTATGATTAACAAAAAGAGTGAACTGGCTAGGCCGGCTCACTCTTTTATATTTATCGCGATTTATTTTCAATCAATCAAATGACCATCAACTATTTAACTGGATCAGCTACCCAATCAAACTCCAAGCTAGGATCGGCGTTCAAGCTCGTATCCGCCAAAACGCCATGTTGATAGGCTACGTAGGCAAACGCACCGATCATCGCTGCATTATCTCCACACAACTTCAAGGGTGCCTTGACCAAATGCGTTGTGGGGTTGCTGGCTAGATCAGCTGCTAGTCGTTCCCGTAACCCACGGTTGGCAGCAACGCCACCAGCCAGAATCAATTGTTTAACTGGATAATCGGCCAATGCCCGTTGGGTTTTCTCGGCTAACACGTCGACCACAGCCTGCTGGAAACTAGCCGCCAAGTCTTGCTTATTAAGCGTTTCGCCAATCTGGTCGGCATGATGGGTGGTGTTAATAAAAGCACTCTTCAATCCGCTGAAACTGAAATCGAAGTTATCGTCTTTTTCCATTGCTCGGGGAAATTTAAAGGTATCGTGGCCTTGGTGCGCCCAGTCATCCACCGTCTTACCAGCCGGATAATTAACGCCCATCACTCGACCCACTTTATCATAAGCCTCCCCGGCGGCATCGTCGCGCGTTTCACCAATAATTTCAAATTGATTTTCTGCCGGCATGTAAACCAATTCCGTATGCCCGCCAGATACCAACAACGCCATAGCTGGAAATTCAATTGGTTCAACGTAGCGGGCAGCATAAATGTGACCCGCCATGTGATTCACCGGAATCAACGGTAGATTGTGGGCAAACGCAACGGTCTTAGCCGCTGTTACACCAATCAATAACGCCCCTACCAATCCTGGTCCATAAGTAACGGCCACTGCAGTCAGATCATCATAACCAACCTGAGCTTCGGCAAGCGCGTCTTCAATGCACAAGGTAATTTCTTCAATATGGTGACGACTGGCAACTTCTGGCACGACACCACCAAAACGCTGATGGCTCTTGATCTGCGTAGCCACAATATTGGATAAAATCCGATGACCGTCTTCAATCACTGCCACACTTGTTTCATCACAACTTGATTCGAATGCTAAAATCAAATTTCGCTTTTCCGTTGGACTCACTCCCATTTATTTTCTCGCAAAAAGACGAGTGGCCAAGTGCCTACTCGTCCTTTTCGGTTGCTACCGTTGCATCAGCTTCGTTATCTTTTAAATACAAAACCATATCGGCGGCATCTTCGTGGTCACCGAAGTAATACCCCCGTTTAATACCGGTTTGTTCGAAGTCCAAATCACGATAAAATTTTTGCGCATTTTTATTGGATACCCGAACTTCCAAGCTAACGGTCTTGTAATTTAAGTGCCGAGCCTTTTTAATCATAATCCCCATTAAAAAGCGACCCAGTCCCCGACTTTGATAATCAGGCAAGACAGCAATATTCGTAATATGCGCGTCTCGCGTCCGTTCATCAAACGTGCTGCCAATGAAGGCTAATAACCGATCATTCTTGCGAATAACCAAATACAATCGGTCTTTTTCCCGCCGCAATTCGTTGGCAAACGCCGTGGCATCCCAGGGCGCCTTCCCAGCATAAACAGCGCGTTCAATATCAATCATTTCTGGGATATCTGTAAACAACGCCTTGGCAACAAAATACGTGGTATCGCGTATTTCGACCCGATGATTTTTCACATCCATGGCTTCTTCACGGACGAGTTCACGACGACTCCCAAATACATTTTTATACCAGACTTTAAATTTTTTCAACATACGATTCAGTATCCTCATTAGGGTTCTTAGCTCGCCATTCGGCTTCTGCTTGCGTTAAACGTAAATAGTTTGGCACGAACCGATCAACGTCAGTCACCGGACTGAGCTGCTGGCCCAACAGACCGATCGTGGCAGCTTGTGGCAAATTCATCCACGGACTCACGACTGGTGTCGCCGCAGAGACGGTGGTATTAATCAGGTCGTCAAAGTGAGCCGCATCGCCCAAAAACCAAACGGGTTCCGCATACTCCGTCACTGCCGTCAAAAATGTTGTGATATTGACGTGCGCATCGGCAATCACTGGTACCGGCATGCCCGCTTTAATCCGGTATAACCCGGCAAAGACGTTTTGATTCCGCGCGTCAAAAATGGGAGCCACCAACGCACCCTCAACCGGCACATTAGCAGCTAACGTCGCTAAGCTGGATACGGCCACTAAGTCTAGATCCAAAGTTGCTGCCAAAGTCTTGGCGGTTGTCACCGCAATCCGAATGCCGGTGTACGACCCCGGACCAGCAGCCACTACCACCCGATCTAAATCACCTGGTTTTAGAGCCGCCATGGCTAAAAGTCGTTCAATTTCCGGCAACAGATATTCTGCATGTTTCTGATGAACCGTCACCGTAATAGCCGCAAGAACGGTCGTATCGTCCAATACCGCAACGCTCAGCGGTCGATTCGACGTATCAATTGCTAAAATCTTCATAATATCTTGTGTTCCCCTTCACTGTGCTTTACCAAAATGGGGCACTCGAGCTGTCCCCAATTGCCCACCGCTAGTGATACTTCCGCGGCAATTACGTCCATTCACTGCTTTTATCAGTTTACTATACTACCACAAACTGCTAAGAACCACAGTAACCCTGCCTGAAATTAACCAAAAGTTAGCGGTTATCCCATTGAATCGTCGCTTTAACCGCTGTAAGGTCGCCCACTTTGATCATATGCTGCGTTGTTAAGGCCGCTGCTTGAGACAATTCGCTGGTAACTTGATGCCCATACTGAACCTCATTTTCAAATCGGATCTTTACATCAGTCGGATGATGCGCCCGCAAAAAAGTTGCTGGCAAAACATCTAACATCCAGTCAAAGTAATGGGCATTATTCACGTGCCCGTTACCATCAATATCAAAGTAACGAACGGTATAAGGTTTGAGCGTTTGATTCACGGCCTCGTCAAAGTGATCAGGTCGTGGCAACCGTGGTAGACGCGTTTGCTCTTCACTGTGGTAAGGTGCCATGACTTCGGCGGGGATGGTGGTAATCTTGCGTGTTGCATAACTCATTGTCACCCAGATACCTTCGCCATAGGCCAACACTTGACCAGCGTCATCTAATAACCAGTATTCCCGGTACGCAAAGTAACGGTTATAGGCCGTTGCCCGCGTCTTAATCGTTACTTGGGCACCCGTTCGTGGCAATTCATCAATGTGGAGGTGGTATTGGGTAACGACCCAACCAACACCATGACTTTGAACAAAGGCCGTACTCAATCCTAAAGCATCATTTTGGTCTTCTGATACCAACACAAATAAATTGATTAGCATCGCTAAGGTTAATTGGCCGGTATCGTCTGCTTCATAGTAAACGACCCGGTGTGTTTCGGAAAATTCATTTGCGGCCACCTAGGTCACTCCTCGTCTAAATGATGATATTGTCGATAAATTTCTTGTTTCTTCGCGCCACGTAATTTGGCGACTTCTTTAATCGCATCATTGGGCTTCTCACCCGCCGCAATTAATCGATCAACTTGTACATCGATTGGTTCGCTTAAATCAACCGCCGTCGTGGCCGCCGTCGTTGGGGCCGGATTGCCACCAACCAATACGACAAACTCACCACGAACGGTATCCGTAGCCGCCCAGTTTGCTAATTCAGCTAATGAGCCGCGTAAAAACTCTTCGTAGCGCTTCGTCAGTTCCCGACAAAGCACGGCTGGTCGCTCATCGCCAAAGCCAGCCGCCAAATTTTGAAGCGTCTTTTTCAAGCGATGGGGCGCTTCATAAAAAATCAACGTTTCCGGTCGTTGGGCAAGGCCGGCGATCTCCGCTTTTTGATCCTTAGGCTTACGATCTAAGAAACCATAAAAGTAAAAGGGTTGTGGTGCTAATCCTGATGCGATTAACGCTGTTAACCCAGCATTTGCTCCGGGTAATGGCACCACTGGAATATGAGCGTCAATACAAGCATTAACCAATTCATGGCCGGGATCTGAAATCGACGGCATGCCCGCATCACTCACCTGAGCAATCTGCATGCCTTGTTTTAACTTCGCAATCAATTGCGGAATTCGTTCTTGTGTATTATGTTCATGAAAACTGATTTGCTTAGTGGTAATTTCAAAATGATTTAATAATTTCTGCGTGTTACGCGTATCCTCTGCCGCGATTAAATCGACCGCCGTTAACGTTTTGACCGCTCGAAAAGTCATGTCATCTAAATTACCAATTGGCGTGGGGACCAGATACAAGTGTCCCCCCGTTTCAGTTTGAAAACTGCGTTGCTGTTCCACGTTGACGCCTCCTATTGATCGCGATAAATAACCTCTAAACAAAAGGCGCACTCTTCGTCTTGTTTACGCCGAGTTCCGTAAAACTCACGGCAGACGTGAAAGCCTTCCTCATACAGTTTTTCTAAGATCTGCCGCGATTTAGACAATCCCTGCGGCGTTTCCGGGTCCTCCGGCAACGTTCGTTGAAGTTCTCGCACAAGTTCTCGGAGATGCTGATTTTCAATTTCTAATTCGGCATTTTGCTCCAGTGCCTGCGTCATTTCACCCTGGAGGTCAGCGAACTGGGCGAGCATGGCGTGTAGCTGGCCTTCCAGATTTTTAAATTGATCATAAATTTCCTGTTTATCCAACATTGCCACCCCTTCATATCTAACCTAACGTGCCGTGATCGTCAGTATTTCCAGCGTCAAGGCTTCTAAAATTGCTTGAAAATTCAAATTACCGGCCAATTGGCCCCGTGTTGCTAAGGTTAATGTCATCACGCGGACCAATTGATCAATTGAAAGCCGTTGGGCGACCTGTTGACTGGCCTGTGCCACCTTAGGAAACGCCAATGACGCCGCCTCAAGCGTTGCATTTTGCTGCCGAAGTGCGTCGTGCCAAGCTTGAACCACCATATCTAACAACACACCTTGACGATCGCGGTTAAGTGCTAGCGGCACCAATTCCGTTTGGACCCGCACAAAGGCCCGTTCATCACCCGTACAACATGCGCTAAACCACTGACCAACCGCTTGCTGCGCATCCTTTAGCCAATCATCGACCACTAAGTCTTGCGCCGCTGTGACACTTTCAGTCAGGGTCGTCAATAAGTAACGTTGACTAGGGGTTATCCCTGCATCAGCTAAGGCCGTTAACAACGCTTGCGGCGCTACTCGCAAAAAATCAACGATCTGTGTTCGCGACAGAATCGTTGGCAAAATCAAATTTTTATTAGCCGTTAGCAGTAACGCCACGGTATTCCCAACGGGTTCCTCAATAAATTTGAGCAGACTATTGGCAGCCCCCGTCGTCATCCGTTCAACTTGATCCACGATAAAGATCTTTTGATTACCCTCAACCGCACTTTTCGTAAACTCCGCTTTTAAATAGCGAACTTGATCCACCTTAATTCGTTGCCCATCGGGAACAACACTAACCACATCGGGATGATCACCGGCTAAAATCCGTCGACACTCCGAACACTGACCACAGGGCAGATTATCCGTTACATTTTGGCAGAATAACCGCATCGCCACCGTCTGTGCGACCTGCTGGCGTCCGGTTCCATCAGCACCATTAAATAGGTAGGCGTGCGCCAAACGTTTGGTTTTAATCAAAGTCATGAGATGGGTGACTAACTGTGGCTGCAATCGTTGGGCCACCGCTACCACAGATTCTTCAGTCATCGTAGCCTCCTAGAATTGGTGAAACTGATCGACTGGTAGTACAAAGACCGTTGCACCACCAACCTGAACTTCAACGGGATAAGCCGATGTGCTATCCAATTGCGCATCCAAATTAACTGGTGGTGTCATGAACTGTTGCCGCGTGTGACTAGCTGTCTTGATCATTTCTAAGACTTCATCGACCCGTTCATCTTCCAATCCAATCATGTAGGTTGTATTTCCCGACTTTAAGAACCCACCCGTCGTTGACAACCGAGTTGCCCGAATATCATGATCGATAAATTCATTACTTAAGCGATTTGCGTCCTTATCTTGGACGATGGCAATTAATAACTTCATACTCGTTTCCTCCCTCATACCGCTACTTAGTCAAAATAATTTTGTGCCGCCTGCTTAATTAAGGTTAATGCCGTGGTCACAACCGCTTCACGCTTCTGTGTGGCATCAATTAGCTTGATACGGTCGGGATGCGCGGCCTGTAACCGTAAATAGGCAGCCCGCACACGGTCATGGAAGGCCGCCTGTTCAACATCTAAGCGATCGACCTTTTGGGGATCACGGTGAGCTTGAATCCGGCGTAACCCAATTTCAGCAGGAACATCAAAATACACCGTCAAGGCGGGCAGCAGTCCATCTGTTGCAAAAGTATTCATTTGAGCAACAGCGTCCTCACCGATTTGTCGACCAGCACCTTGATAGGCGACTGAGCTGTCGACATACCGATCACACAGCACCAACTTATCCGCAGCCAAGGCCGGTAAAATGGTCTGTGCCAAATGCTGCCGCCGAGCTGCCGCATACAATAGCGCCTCTGTTCGATAATCCATTGCCGTATTGGCCCGATCCAAAATAATGGCCCGGATACTTTCAGAAATCGGATTGCCACCCGGTTCTCTGGTAATCACCAGTTGATCGCCTAATACCGGTTTGATTTGCGTGGTAATAGCTTGTAATGCACTGGTTTTACCAGCACCATCTGGACCTTCAAAACTAATAAATGTTCCTGACAATCGACTCGACCCCATTTTTTATTGATAGGTATATTGTACTTGAATTCAGAAATGATGTCTATTTGCATTGCCGGATTTCTCAGAGAATCCGCTGAGGATAACCTAACCGAAATTTACTTACTGGAACCTAACTAGCACCATCAGTTACTGACACGCAAAAAAGGCTTGAGAATAATCCTCTCAAGTCTCAATACCAATTAATCTCGAAAAACAGCCGCCGAAATATGCCGTCCTTTAACCTGACGCCGACGGGCTTCTCGATATAAAAAGAGATACGTTTGCCGGGTCAAGGCTGTATTAGCGGTTACCTGATTATCCGCGTCCGCAATGGCTTCTTCTGTTTGCTTCGCGTGGTCCCAACGATCTTTAGCGCGATCAATAGCCGTCAACAGCTGGTCATCATATGCTGCCTTTAAACGGGGTAACTGTCGTTTTTTTCTACCAAACATTTGCCTAGCCTCCTGACCTACATCTCTGTCCGCCCTTCAACGGCCTTAAATAAGGTCATTTCATCGGCGTATTCAATATCGCTGCCGACTGACAAGCCATGGGCTAAGCGCGTCACTTTAATCCCCGCCGGCTTAATCAGCCGAGACAAGTACATTGCCGTTGCTTCCCCTTCTGGTGTCGCGTTCGTCGCAATAATGACTTCTTTAATATTAGGGTTTTGTTGGAGTCGATTAATTAGGCTCGCAATATTCAAATCCTCAGGGCCCTTGCCTTCAATTGGCGACATGACCCCATGTAGCACATGGTATAAGCCATGATATTCTTTCATCTTTTCCATCACCATGATGTCTTTAGGCTGTTCAACCACCAGTACATGGGTTTGGTCGCGCGTCTTATCTGCACAAATTGAACACGGATCATCCTCCGTGATGTTGCCACAGATTGAGCAAAAATGAAGATCCCGTTTGGCGGCAATCAACGCCTTAGAAAAAGCCGTCACATCATCTTCAGCCATATCAATCGTAAAGAAAGCCAAGCGTGTCGCCGACTTCTGTCCAATTCCTGGCAATTTCATGTACCCATCAATCAACTGGGCAATGGGTTCTGGATACTGCATGCCGCAAACGTCCTTTCTTGCTTACATTCCTGGAATATTCATCCCTTGTGTGTACTTCCCTAATGATTGTTTTGTCGCATCGTCAACTTGCCCTAATGCATCATTAACGGCCGCTAAGACCAAATCGGCCAGCATATCAGGATCATCGGGATCAATCGCTTCTGGCTTGATCGTTAAATCCGTCATCTTCCGTTCACCCGTAAAGGTCGCTTGTACCATGCTATCTGGTGATACGCCGGTAAAGGACTGCGCATTTAAATTGGCTTGATCCTCTTCCATTTTCTTTTGCATTTGCCGCATTTGTTTCATCATATTTCCCATATTTCCCATGTTCCGCATCATTAATCATCCTTTCATTTATTAATCTGCTTTCACGTCAACGACGCTACCAAACAATTCTTCTGCTTTTGCCACAACCGGATTCGGTTGTGGTGCCTGACTTTCAGCCGGTTCATGATTCGTATTTTGCAACTCATCCTTATGCGCCGTCAAATAATTCTTCCGAATTGTCGGCCATTCTTCTTTCGGAACAAACACCACAGGCAAAGCGGTCCCAATCATCCGATCCATCCCATTTTCTAGTGCGTCTGTCAGTTCTTGATCTGACGTCGCTCGTTGGTACAAGAAAGAATAATCAAACGCCACAATGACACCTGAATCCGCCGCCGCAACCGGTTGAGAGACCTTCATCACTGCCCGTTGCGAGGTTGATAGACTATTTAGAATATCCGGCCAAACCTCTTGCAATTGATTCAACTTATCCCGGGTAGCCGCCCCCAAAACTGGATAAATCTTCGCTAAGTTGACCTCTTTAACCGGTACCTGCTTGGTTGTCCGCGGTTTTGCTGTAGCCTTAGGCGTTGCCGGTGTCTGTTCCAGATGCTTAACCGTCGTCCGTAATTGTTCAACTTCACGTTGCAAGTTGGCCAGTTCGCTAGCGTTAGCGGCTGGCTGCTCTGTTGCCGTAGCTGTTCCGGTTGGTGCTGTCGTTGACGCAGTCTTTTGTCGACCAATTTCGGCCAACTTGATAGTCAAGATTTCCAAATACACATCCGGATGGGTCGTGTAGCGCATCTGTTGTTGAATCGCATTCAATTCATTAATCATGGCATACATCGCCGAAGCCGGTGTTTGCTGGGCCAATGTCTGGAAGTCTTCACTGACACTCCCCATCTCGGCTTCTTCCACCATCTGGGGCGCTTGTTGATACAGCAACAGGTCACGCGCGTAACCAATCACGTCCTCGCTGAAGCGCTCTGCATCCTTGCCCGCCTCTAAGACCGATTGTAAAGTCGCCAAGGCCGCTTTCGTGTCACCCGCTACGACCTGTTGCATGTAAGTCGCCAGCAATTCATGGGTCACACTTCCCGTCACCAGCAAGGCATTATCCAAAGTGATCTCATTATCACCAAACGACAGGGCTTGATCCAAAATGCTCAATGCATCCCGCATGCCCCCTTCGGCCGCCTTAGCAATGACCTTAAGCGCCTGTTCGTCATACGTCACACCCTTTTGATCCAAGATGTAAGTCATTCGACTATAACTATCGCTGGCCGCAATCCGTTTAAAATCAAAGCGTTGGGTTCGCGAAATAATGGTTGCGGGAATCTTATGCGGTTCCGTCGTGGCTAAAATAAAAATCACGTTAGCCGGTGGTTCCTCTAATGTTTTCAGTAACGCATTGAAGGCCCCAGTTGACAACATATGCACTTCATCGATGATATAGACTTTATAATCCGCAACGGTTGGCGCGTATTTAACCTTATCGCGAATATCACGAATTTCTTCGACCCCATTATTGGAAGCCGCATCGATTTCAATCACATCATTCAGGGTGCCATTGGTAATCGCCTGACAGGTGTCACATTCATTACACGGCTCACCATCCGTTTGATGATGACAGTTAATCGCCTTAGCAAAAATCTTCGCTGCCGACGTTTTCCCCGTTCCTCGAGGGCCGGCAAACAGGTAGGCATGACTAATTTGTTTAGTGGTAATGGCATTTTTTAGCGTACGTGTGACCACTTCTTGCCCGATCATATCTTTAAACTGTTGCGGGCGCCACACCCGGTAAAGTGCTTGATAAGCCATGCCAGTCGTCCCCTTCTCATTAATTACTGATTAAAAATTACTGTTCAATTATAGCCTTTTTAGTCGGTCGCTGTCACGACTCAGTCATCAGAATTTAGTAGAAATTAATCCGATAATTTTAGACATGAAAAAACTCCCAGTCAATGACTAGGAGTTGGAATTAGCTCATAAACTTGAAGCACAAAGCGAAACAAACTTAGTGCTGCTTCCTTCCGGACCTGACACGATTCGTAAGCCCACCCTTGCTCCAAGGCCTTAACGGCAAGTACTACTATATCATGATTTCTTAGTGCTGTCTAGCAGCTTATCAGGGGCGCTAACTTGAGCGGCTTTTCTCGCCTTCTTAGCCGCCTTTTGTCGGCGACGGGCTGCTTTAAAGAACGCCACCATTCGCTCACCAGCATCTTTAGCTAACAGTCCCTCATGAACCGCCACGGTATGATTCAATCGTGAGTCTGTCAGCGTAGCATACAGACTATCAACGGCGCCGGCCTTAGGATCACGAGCGCCATAAAACACTTCGGGTATTCGCGCATTAATGATGGCCCCACTACACATCAAACACGGCTCAATCGTAACGTATAGCTGACAATCGTTCAAACGCCAGCTTTGCAACGTCGCACATGCTTCTTCAATTGCCCGAATCTCGGCATGCAATGTTGCATCATGCCCGTGCTCGCGCAGATTATGACCGCGCCCAATGATTTGACCGTTATGGACAATAACCGCCCCAATTGGCACTTCTCCAATCACTGCGGCCTGCTCAGCTTCAAAGAGTGCTTCTTCCATGTAGTGACGCTGCTGCACCGTATAAGTTTGTTCCCGCACTCAGGTATCCTTCTTTCTAAACTAACGCGTCCTTCGTACTTTCCAAGATGTAGTAACCCTTGTCTTTTTTGATAATGGTACAATTGCCAAAAGTAGATTGCATGGTCTTTTCCGCCGATGGCGCCCCCTGCTTCTTCTGCAAGACCACCGTCAAAGTCCCACCGGGTAGCAGATGATCGGCAGCCCCGGTTAGCATAGCCGTTACCACTTGCTTACCCGCCCGGACCGGTGGGTTCGTTAAGATAGCCGCATAACGTTGTGTGACTTGGTCATAAATATCTGAGGTCTTAATTTCAACGTTTTCAATCTGATTCGCAGTTGCGTTTTTTCGGGCCAGCTCTAATGCCAATTCATTAACATCCACCATTGTAACCTGCCGATCTGGCCATCGCTTTGCTAACGCCAAGCCAATTGGACCATACCCGGTCCCCAAGTCCAACCACGACCCTGCTGGTGTTTTGGCCGCGTTAAACGCCTCTAATAAAACCCGTGACCCATAATCCACCCGATTTTTAGAAAACACCCCGTTGTCGGTGGTAAACAACAATTCGTTACCTAAGAGGGTAAACGGCCAATGCTGTTCTTCGTGTAAAACATCTGGATTTTGTGTATAATAGTGATTAGTCAAATTTCTCCGCCACCTTTTACTCTTTATTTTACCGTAGTTAGTGCGCAGAGGCCAATAAAAAAAGATTAGTCGTTCAGACACCATATTTGGTAGTTATTGTATGTTTCAACTACCAAATATGGTGTCTTTTTTGATTGAATTTTTTGATATCTGGTGTACACTGAACTCATTAATAAATGAATTTTTAGAGGATGTGGCTCACCATGAAAGTAACAATTTACTCAAAGAACAATTGTATGCAATGTAAGATGACAAAGCGTTTCCTTAGCGAACACAATGTGGAGTTTGAAGAACGGAATATTAATCAACATCCCGAATACGTTTCTTATTTGAAAGACAAAGGGTTCCAAGCGGTCCCAGTGGTCGAAGCACCTGGTGTACCAGCTTTTTATGGGTTTCGCCCAGACCAGTTAACGCAAATCGCGGGCTAACACATTAGCTCGGCACAAACCCGTCTTGGCGACGTCGTGTTTGTTCACGGTGGCGTCATTTTTATTTGATTTTTACCGCTATTTTTAAGAGAAGGAAGAGTTGATTGTATGAGTTTAAAGCACTTACCCGATGTCACTTACTATGACCTGAATAATGAAATCAACATCCCGGTAGATGGTCAGATTCCGCTAAACAAGGATCAAGAAGCGCTCCAAGCCTTCTTGAAGGAAAACGTGATCCCCAATACGAAAACTTTTGCTTCCCTCAAGGAACGTTTTGACTTTCTCATTGCCGAAAACTACATCGAAGAAGCCGTCGTAACGGCTTATCCTTTCAGCTTTATTGAAGACTTATATGATTACCTCAAGGCCCAGGATTTCCACTTTAAGTCCTTCATGGCTGCTTACAAATTTTACGCCCAGTACGCCCTAAAGACGGACGATAATGAATTTTATCTAGAAAATTTCATTGACCGCGTAGCAATGAACGCCTTAGATTTTGGTGGCGGTGATCAACGGTTAGCCCATGATTTAGCTGATGAAATCATCCATCAACGTTATCAACCAGCAACACCCAGCTTCTTAAATGCCGGTCGGTCTCGCCGGGGTGAGTTGGTCTCTTGTTTTTTGATTCAGTCAACCGATGATATGAACACCATTGGGCGGACCATCAACTCCGCTCTACAACTATCCAGAATCGGTGGTGGTGTTGGGATTAGCCTGTCCAACTTACGTGGTGCCGGCGACCCCATCAAACACATTGAAGGCGCCGCCTCCGGTGTGGTTCCGGTAATGAAGTTACTAGAAGACAGCTTCTCTTACTCCAATCAATTAGGTCAACGGCAAGGGGCTGGTGTCGTCTACTTAAGCGTCTTCCATCCAGATATTGTGGCCTTTTTGAGTGCGAAGAAAGAAAACGCTGATGAAAAAATCCGCTTAAAAACGTTATCCCTCGGTATCACCGTTCCCGATAAATTCTACGAACTCTGTGCGGCTGATGCTGATATGTACTTATTTAGCCCATACGACGTTGAACGCATTTACGGGAAGCCCTTCTCATACGTAGACATCACGGCCGAATATGACAATCTGGTTGCCAATCCCGATATCCATAAAAAGAAGATGAAAGCACGTGACCTTGAGACCGACATTGGTAAGCTACAACAAGAGTCTGGCTACCCGTACATTGTTAACATTGATACGGCTAACCGAGAAAACCCAATTGATGGTCGGATCGTTATGAGCAATCTCTGTTCCGAAATCATGCAGGTTCAAACGCCGTCAACCGTCAACAATAAACAAGAATACGTCAAGCTAGGGACCGATATTTCCTGCAACTTGGGCTCAACCAATATCGTTAACTTGATGTCTTCTCCTGACTTCGGTCACTCCGTGGAAACCATGGTACGGGCCTTAACCTATGTCACCGATCATTCAGATATCGATGTCGTCCCTTCTATTCAAAAGGGTAATCAGTTAGGTCATACCATCGGGTTAGGTGCTATGGGCTTACACAGTTACTTTGCTAAAAATCACATGATGTATGGATCTAAAGACAGTATCGCCTTTACCAGTGTCTACTTCATGTTATTGAACTACTGGACGTTAAAAGCGTCTAACGAAATTGCTAAAGAACGACACGAAACCTTCCATAACTTTGACAAGAGTGCCTACGCTGATGGTCGTTACTTTGACCGCTACACAGAAACTGATTGGCGGCCAACGTCAGCCAAGGTTCAAGAATTATTTGCCAACGTTTGGTTACCCGCACCAGAGGATTGGGCCGAACTGAAGACAGCCGTTATGCAAGATGGTCTGTACCATCAGAACCGGATGGCCGTTGCCCCGAATGGGTCTATCTCTTACATCAATGACACCACGGCTAGCTTACACCCGATCATCAATCGGATCGAAGAACGCCAGGAAAAGAAGATTGGTAAAATCTATTATCCAGCCCCTTATCTCAGCAACGACACGATGCCTTATTACAAATCAGCCTATGATACCGATATGCGACGAGTAATTGATGTTTACGCGGCCGCGCAAAAGCACGTGGATCAAGGCATGAGTTTGACGCTGTTCATGCGTTCAACCATTCCAGTCGGTCTCTACGAATGGAAAGATGGTCGGACTGATAAGATGACAACCCGTGACCTTAGCATTCTGCGCAACTATGCTTTTCGCAAGGGCATTAAGTCACTCTACTACGTGCGGACCTTTACCGATAATAACGGTGAAGTCGGCGCTAACCAATGTGAGAGCTGCGTTATCTAAGCACCATTAGACGATTAAAAAGGAGTGGTCATCCATGGCACGAATTGAAAATTATAACGCCATTAACTGGAACGCAGTTTCTGACGAGATTGATAAAGCAACTTGGGAAAAATTAACAGAACAGTTTTGGCTAGATACACGAATTCCGGTGTCTAACGACTTAGATGATTGGCGCACACTAGATACGGATCACCAATGGGTCGTTGGCCATGTCTTTGGTGGTCTCACGTTATTGGATACCTTGCAGTCCCAAGACGGTATGGCAGCCTTACGACGGGATATTCGGACCCCTCATGAAACTGCCGTGTTGAATAACATTCAATTCATGGAATCCGTTCATGCTAAAAGTTATTCAACGATCTTTTCCACCCTCAACACGCCGGATGAAATCGACGAGATCTTCCAATGGAGTGACTCTGAGGAATTTTTACAAAACAAAACCAAGCGGATCTATGATCTTTATCACGATGACGAACACCCGCTAAAGAAAAAAATCTCCAGCGTCTTCTTGGAAACCTTCTTGTTTTACTCAGGCTTTTTCACACCTCTGTACTATCTTGGCCACAACAAACTGAACAACGTGGCTGAAATCATCAAGTTAATTCTCCGGGACGAATCCGTCCATGGCACCTACATCGGTTATAAATTCCAGTTGGGAATGAAAGAATTAACAGATGCTGAGCAACAACAAATGAAAGACTGGATGTATGATTTTCTTTATCAGCTTTACGATAATGAAGAGAAATACACCCATACACTTTACGATCAAATTGGCTGGACGGAAAAGGTTCTGACCTTTATCCGCTACAATGCGAATAAGGCCCTCATGAACTTGGGCCAAGATCCCCTCTTCCCAGATACCGCAGAAGATGTCGATCCCGTCGTAATGAATGGGATCTCCACATCCACAGCCAACCACGACTTCTTCTCTCAAGTCGGGAATGGCTACCTACTGGGTAACGTTGAAGCCATGAGCAGTGATGACTATACGATTGGTGAACCAGCTGATCCGCAAGATCCAAGTAAATAAGCTAACAAAATCCCCCGCTGATACACCCATTATGGCTGTATTGGCGGGGGATTTTATCTTTAATTACAAATTCGCTTATTTCACGTTAACCGGTGCGTGTAGTATCTCTGTGCTCTCGTTATACTGAGGTCACGCTATTCGTTAAAAATTCTGGCTGGCGGAAAGCCGGGTCCGGATAATGATAGAAACCTTGGCCACTTTCTTGCCCCAATTTATTTTGGTCCAACATATCGACCTTAAGTTTTTGTACGACTGTAACCAAGTCTTCCTTTCCTGGTTGCTGGCTAGCCGCTAACATAATGTTATAGGCCGTGCGTAAGCCAACTTCATCCAAAATACCGAAAGGCCCAATTGGTGAACCACCGGCTAACATCCAAGTCTTATCAATGGTTTCCACATCGGCAATCCCTTTAACCCACAGAATCAATGCCGCATCAACCCACGGAATCAATAGACTGTTCAGCACGTATCCGGATTGTTCCTTATGCAGTTCAATTGTAATCATGCCAATCGCATGCGCAAAATCTACGACTGTGTCATAAACCACCGGATCCGTTGTTGGGTGCCCCATAATCTCAGCTGTATTATTGGCCCAAATGTGGTTAGCAAAGTGTAGGGCTAAGAATTTCTCTGGACGTTGGGTAATCGCTGCAAACTGACTTGGTAACAAAGTTGATGTATTTGTTGCAAAAATAGTTTTGGTCGGTGCAACTTTCGCCAACTGGCTATAAAATTTATTTTTAATATCAACGACTTCTGGAATAGCCTCAATTACCAAATCAGCATCTGTTACGGCCACACCCAAGTCTGTTTCATAAGTTAGCCGCGCATTAGTCGCCTGAATCTGTTCAGGCGTAGCGTGTACCTCATGCGCATATGCTTGATCCCAGGTAGCCATTCGGCTCTTAGCAGCGCTAATTGCCCCATCGTTAATATCATATAGCGTCACATCAAAGCCACTGAAAGCCGTTTGATAAGCAATTTGGCTCCCGAGAGTTCCCCCGCCAGCGACAACAATCTTCTTCATAGTCATCATCATGTCCTCCTTAAAAGTCATTTCTAACGATTACGAATTCAGCATAAGCCCACCCGTCTAAAAGAACCACTGAGGCGTATCACTAGTTAAGTTTAGCAAACTAATGGGGGCAAAATGAGTCTGCTTGCTCGCCATTGACAAGTCTAGCAATGCCTTTTTGCGGTATACTAAACTTAATCAAATTTTGGAGGAATCCAGTATGCCAACCATTAAAAATGTCTGTGTTTTCTGTGGATCTAATCACGGTTACGACCCACAATTTTTAGAACAAACCAATGCCTTAGGCACTTATCTAGCTCATCATGACCATCCCGTCGTTTATGGTGGTGGTAAAGAGGGCCTGATGGGCGCGATTGCTACATCAACGATGGCCGCTGGTGGTCAGGTCATCGGTATTATTCCCACCTTCTTACGCGAACTGGGCTTGGCTAAAGACGATGTCACGACGTTTATCGAGACGGCCACAATGGATGAACGTAAGGATGAAATGCTTCGCCAATCCGATGCCTTCATCGTCTTACCGGGTGGCTTTGGAACATTTGAAGAATTCACCACCATGCTCTCGTGGAGTCAAATCAATGTTCATCAAAAGCCAATTGCCTTATTCAATATTGACCACTACTTTGATGACCTAGTTGCCATGATGCAAAAATCTTGCGACGCTGGCTTTGCCCCACAAGAAAATATGAATCTATTCATCAACGCAACAACCATTGACGGTATCTTTAACGGGTTTGCCACTTTTAAACATCAACTGCCTTACAAATATACGAATTAAGAATTAAGCTACGCAAAAGAATTCCTGTTCAGCACCTCTGAACGGGAATCCTTTTGTAGTCGCTTTACTCATTTTCTCGACTTGACCACCGAGTCGCATTAGCAAACCAGCCATTTAACCACTTAGGCCCAACCGCTACCGTTGATCCTGGTCGGTTGATGACAAGCATCAGCTGTAGCATACTAAAAATCAACGACTGGCGGCGCCGATAAGCTAAATACTTCGGTTGCCAATCTGTCACATATTTGGCTTTATAGGCTCGCAGTCCCTGAAAACTATAGAAATTAGAGCCATATTCATAAATTAAATGCGCCGCTCGTTCCTCAATGAAGCTAAATGACGAGACCCCAACATTGGCTAAGGGAGCCATTCCCAAATTGAAGTTTTCATAGCCTTGTTGCCGGCTGTAATCGAATAGGTAGATAAACAGACCATCCATGATGCCAGACGGTGCCTGCGGACTAGCGCGCATTAAATCAATCGAGGTCATCCGTTGATCGCCCGTAGGCATTAAGTTGGCAAAGGCCACTATGTCGCCTGCCTTGTTACGCATTACCGCTACCGGTGCTTCATCTAAATAAGCGGCATCGAAGAACCCCATCGAAAAACCCTTTTCCGTTTCGCCCCGTAACCAGGCGTCTGAAATTCGCCGGAGCTCATTAACCTGATGCGCTCGTAACGGTGGCTGCAATAATTCAAATTGATAGCCTTCCCGGTCAAACTTATTCATCAGGGCCCGTTCGCCTCGATGAGCTTTACCCGCTAAACTAAACGTCGATAATGCAACGTGGCCTTCCTCCCCGATCTTAATGAAATCAAAACCCATTTCATGCAATCGCAACGTTAATGTTTCACTAATTTCATAGAAGACTGGCCGTAGCCCAGCCAGATTAGCGTCTCTCATAAACGCCTGTAACGCTGGCTCTAGTTTTGCTTGATTACCGATTGGCTCACCCATGACCAGTAGCTTATCAGCTTTTTGGCGGAACAGTAAAAACAGCTGATCCGCGCCATCTTCTTGATAGAAATAGGCCTGTTTGTCCCGTAGGAAGGCCAAGTGACTGACCTCATTACCACCAAAGCGCGCAATAATTGCTCGCATCCGCGGCGCATCATACTTTAGATGTAACCACTGTGGCTGCGTCCACGCTAAGTACCGGTAAACGCCTACCATGATCAATAATGCCACTAACAAGCCACCCAAACCATTCAGCCAAACCTGCGTTGATGGTAACAGCCAGGCACTGGGGAACCAGGGCCGATGGTGCGGACCTTGCAAGGTCGATAGACCCAGCAGCGTGTACATCAAAAAGGTGCCCACGTAAATGCTGCCATCAATGAGTAACCCACCCCACGAATAATGAAAACTAGTTCGATACAGTTCCGGTCGCGCAACTAATAAGCAAATCAAAACTAAGCCAAGTAAAAGAGCTAGTCCTACTGGGAAGTTCTCCCGCCATAAGGTCATCCCAATCGCCACAACGAGGACCACCAGTGTCGGCCAGAAAGCGCGTTTGACGTGAGCACCGACCCCTCGCGCTAGCCCAATTAGTAAGAAGGCCATCACAATATTAGTCACCTGACTCAAAAAATAAAACATGTACGGCACAAATCGCAGATAAAACCGATTGGCCAAGACAACATCCGGAATTGTGGCAAATAATAACATCATCACCCCGGAAAAATACATAAAGGTTGTCACGAGCCAGTGGGCACCACGACGCAAGGCCGCCACTGGGAGACCATCTAAGAACCGATTTAATCGGCGGCCGGTATCATGAATGAAGAAACCGACCCCCACTAAAAATGGCAATAAGTAATAGAATAACCGATACAAGAGTAACCAGCCAGTCGCATCGGCGCGACTCACCCCTAAAAATCCTAGACCAATAATCATAAAAACATCGAATGATCCCAGTCCACCAGGAATCATCGAGACAACCCCAGCGACTGACGCCACCACAAACATCGGAAAAACGGCCGCTAAGGAAATCGGTAATCCCAACGCCCAGCCAATGACTAGGAAGAAGCCCGCACAGCTGGCCCACTCCAGACTAGACCCTAGAATCAGCTTTAATTCTCGCTTCAATGTCAAATCCGCAAAAAACTCACTATCGCTAATGCGTGTAAAAAGAAAGATGCCCGGAAAATACAGACCGCCACCTAATAACCAAATCCAATAGCCCCGGTAAGGCTGACCAATGTCAAAACCAAACAGTAAGATTAACGCCACCCAACAGGCCAATGATAGCCCCGCTAACAGGAACAAGGCAATCTTAGAGATCGCATAAACCACTTGCTTTTTAGTTGCCGACCGCGCGTAAAAATTGGCCCGCAGACTAGCACCCAACAAGCCCCCCATTCCAGCCAGATTAGTAAATGTATTGGTGGTCCACCCACTGCGAACAATATACCCCCAAGAAAATTTTCCTGGCAAAAATTCGACAATCGTGAAATCATAGATCAACATCGGTGTCACCGCCAAGAAACCACCAGCGATCAACAGCAAGATCGTGCCGGTATCCAATGTTGCCAACTCCGATTGCAGCTGTTGGCCGTTCACCTCGTGGGCAATCCGACCAACCGTCTGAATCACAAAGATTAAAATTGAAAAGATAAAAATTGCTTTAATTAATGGCAAATGTTTCTGAATCCGTCCCCATAATTTTCGCCCCATATTGGTTCCCCCTTACTCCTTTCTATTATCGCAAGTTCTGCGGTAAAAGACAATCATGGCTCACCATTATAGCAGTTAACTTTTTTTAAATCTGGACACAAAAATACGGACCCAGCTACTTAGCTTGAGTCCGCATGGGACGCTTAAAGGGAACCACACTCAATTCAATTGCTTCTGCTTAATTAATAACGACTGATTATCGCCACGAAGCGGCGCAGACTCTTCACCCAACACACCGTTACGTTTCTAATATTGCCTAACATCGCTACATTTTTGGTAATCCTTTTTGCTTTTTTTCAAAACTTAAATAAAAAATTGTACAAAAAAACCGCTACCCGAAGATAGCAGTTCATTATTTCGGCTCTATGATATTTGGTGTTGATGGATAAAATCCATCGACGCCTTTTTTGTAAAACAAACTAAAAAGGGCATACTGCCCTGTGCTACAATCAAGTCGACGAAAACCAATTGAAAGCGAGTGA
>NZ_JBNIIX010000011.1:0-103187 GCF_050106635.1 Levilactobacillus sp. LN180102 | reverse complement strand
CCAAAATATGACCAATAGTACACTTTCCAACGGTCCCATTGAAGGCGTCAATCGAAAGATTAAACAGATTAAGCGGACAGCATACGGATACCGGAATTGGAAAAACTTTGTTTTTCGTATTCAAATTGAATTTAAAATCAGAGTAAAGAAAAGGAACCCCGTTCGCAAGTGAACGAAGTTCCACATAAACCCTCCATCAACACCCGTTGACAAAGAGCCAAAAATTCTGGACTCGTTGTGCTTAGAAAAGCTAGTGCCGTTTTAATCTTCAGTTGGGGCGTCTTTTTTGGCGATTAGCAAATCCAAATCCAACAATTGCTTATCAGCAACCGTGGTTGGTGCTTCCGTCATTGGTTCAGTGGCCTTCGAATTCTTAGGGAAGGCAATCACATCACGAATATTGTCACGCTTAGCTAGCAAGCGGGCAAATCGATCTAAGCCAATGGCCAGACCACCATGAGGCGGGAAACCATAGTCTAAAGCTTTCAGCAGGAAGCCAAATTGACTTTCGGCCCGTTCTGGTGTGAAGCCTAAGGCCTTTAGCATCTTCATCTGTAGCTCACGCGTATGAATCCGGATAGACCCACCGCCTAATTCTAGCCCATTTAAAATGATGTCATAACTCTGAGCGTAGGCTTTATGTGGATCTTCACCGTCGTTCAAGTAGTGCGCATCGCCTTCAGCCGGCATCGTAAATGGATGGTGCGCTGGTACCCACCGCTCCAGATCAACGTCGTAGTCAAATAATGGCCAGTTAACGATCCAGAGGAAGGCCCACTTGTTTTCGTCAATCATATCTTGTTCCTTGGCAATCGCAACCCGCAAGTAACCTAATGTTTGCGCAACGACTCGCTTGGAGTCCGCCGCAAATAATAAGAGGTCGCCAGATTTGGCATCGGTGGCTGCCGTAATCTGATCGAACCAGTCACCTTCCTTAAAGAACTTCGCAATTGGACCGCTAAAGCCATCATCGGTAACTTTCAACCAAGCTAGACCCTTGGCGCCAAATCGTTCGATGTACTTGCCATACTTATCAAGGTCTTTACGACTGTATAGGTCAGCACCACCAGGTACGGCAATGGCCTTCACTTGACCACCATTAGCCACAGCACCGGAGAAGACCTTAAAGTCAGTATCGGCCATCATTTCAGACAGATCCTTTAATTCCATTCCAAAACGAACATCTGGTTGGTCAGTTCCGTAACGGGCCATTGAATCATCCCAGTCCATCCGTTGGAATGGCAACTTAACATCCACATTTAAGGTATCCTTCATGACTTTCGCAATTAAGCCTTCTGTCAAATCTTGGATTTCTTCAGCCGTCAAGAAGGAGGTTTCTAAGTCAATCTGGGTAAATTCAGGTTGCCGGTCGCCTCGTAAATCTTCATCCCGGAAACAGCGGGCAATTTGGTAGTAACGATCAAACCCAGACCCCATTAATAGTTGCTTGAAAAGTTGTGGTGACTGCGGTAAGGCGTAGAAGTGTCCCGGGTAAATCCGTGAAGGAACTAAATAATCTCGGGCCCCTTCTGGTGTCGACTTGGTTAAGTTAGGCGTCTCAATATCGATAAATCCATTGTTATCAAAGTAACTGTGGACGGATTGGATAATTCGATTCCGCAACCGAATAGCACGCTGCATCTCGGGCCGCCGAAGATCCAAATACCGGTACTGTAGACGTAACTCATCAGAGGCATTCAAATCATCTTTAATATCAAATGGCAAAGCTTTGGATTTATTTAGTAGATTAATCCCCGTGACCCGGACTTCTACTTTACCCGTACGCATGTCTGCGTTAACTTCTTTGTCAGCCCGCGCAACCACTTGTCCCTGCACTTCAATCACATATTCGTTCCGTAACTGATCAGCCACAGCAAGGGCCGCTTGACTGTATTCTTCACTAAAGACCAATTGCACGATTCCTTCACGGTCTCGAAGATCAATGAAGATCAAACTTCCCAGGTCCCGGCGCTTTTGCACCCAACCTTTTAGAACAACGATCTGGTCGAGATAAGCTTCATCGACCAAGCCCGCATAGGTGGTTCGTTTTAGATTCTTTTCCATTACTCTGCCCCTCTTATTTTGCCGTAAATTTAGTTGCGACGACATTTTGGAAATCTTGATAAATATCAGCCAATGGCACGCTGATTTCTTCACCGGTAGCCATCGACTTCAAGTTAGCCGTATGGTCCGCCAACTCTTGTTCACCAATCGTCAACGTATAAGCGGCATTAAGCCGATTAGCCGTCTTAAATTGGGCCTTAGGCTTCCGATCCAGATAATCCCGATCAGCCGTTAAGCCTGACTGACGAATGGCCTGAACGATCTTGAGCGTTGCTAACGACGTCTGATCACCAATACCCACGACATAAACGTCCAGTGGGTGATTATCTGGGATTGCCACTTGCTCGGCCTGCATTAAGAGCACTAAGCGCTCAACACCAAGACCAAAGCCCACGCCAGGCATTTCTGGACCGCCAAGTTCTTCTACGAGACCATTGTACCGACCACCCGCCAGCACTGTCGTATAACCTTCGCCCAGTGCCGGTGAATCAGCCATAATTTCAAAAATTGTGTGGTTGTAGTAATCTAACCCGCGGACCATCGTGGCATCGACATCGTAATCAATCCCTAGCGCATCCAAGCTGGCCTTCACGCGATCGAAGTGCGCCGTTGCCGTTGGCGTTAAGAAGTCCAAAATCGATGGCGCATCCGCCACTAATTCCTGGTCGTGCTTGTCTTTACTATCCAAAACCCGCAATGGATTTTTGTGCAACCGTACCTTGGAATCTTCACTCAATTCATCGAAGTGAGGTTCTAAGAAGTCAATCAACGCTTGACGATAAGCCGTCCGCGTCTCCTGATCGCCCAACGTGTTAACTGCTAACCGTAAATGCGTCAGCCCTAGCTTGCCTAACAAGTTCATCCCTAAAGCAATGACTTCAACGTCTAATTCTGGTGCATCGCTACCAAAGGCTTCCACCCCAATTTGGTGGAACTGCCGTTGCCGACCAGACTGTGGTCGTTCATAACGAAACATCGGTCCCATATAATAGACCTTGTAAGGCTTTTGCGTTTCCGGTCCATACAATTTATTCTCAACGAAGGCCCGAACAACCCCCGCGGTTCCTTCTGGTCGTAAGGACAGGTGTCGATCCCCCTTATCCTTAAAATCATACATTTCTTTAGTTACAATGTCCGACGTGTCCCCAGAAGTCCGTGAGAAAACTTCGAAGTTTTCAAACATGGGCGTCCGAATTTCTTCGAACCGATAGTTGGCAAATAATTGCCGCGCAGTGGCTTCAACAAATTGCCAGGTCTGTGAATCACCCGGTAAGATGTCGGCCGTTCCTTTTGGTCGTTGATAACGCATGTTCAATTCTCCCTTCTCATTGCCGCGGAAAATAAAAAACGCCCCTGTCAATTGACAAGGGCGCAGGTATGCACGGTACCACCTTTTATATTTTCTGCAGGATAACGTTGCAAACGAATGGTCGCTACTGCCACCATTAGCCTCAAAAGTGTCTTCAAGTTGCGCCCGTTCGTCATTTTCAGCAAGTTGACGTCTCTGTCAGCGGGGTAGGCCTTACTAGTCTTTCTCTTTGGCAATCTATTTTATTCTTCTTAAGAATACTGAATACACTGAAAAAAGTCAAGCTGTTCTGCCAAGTAACTCCTAGCTAACGGTGATCCTTGACCGTCAAATGGGTGACTAAATGCCGGACCTGGTGGCGACGATTTGACGTCGCATTCGCCCAATTTAGTAACGTTTGAATTGACACGGTTTTAACCATCTCCCGCCGAAAGGAATGCACGATAAAACTGTGATAGCTAACGTGACCGGAATGCCAAGTAAACCAATTGGGAGCTAAGTTCTTTTCGGCCGCAGTTATTCGCTGATCTGGCCAGACTAAATACCGGTCTTGACCAGCATGCGGATAAATATCAATCTGCCACCCGGCATCGACATCACTAACCTCTTGCCAACGCTGCAAATGGCGTTGCCGATCATGATCAATCGCGTACAAGATCACGCTAACATACCGTAACTCAGGCTGGCGGCGTTCTTCTCGTAACGTTAATTTGGGTACGGCTGGCTTAGTTTTGGACGTCGTGTTTACGGGAACCGATCGGGGCGTTTGCCGAGACCACCAGGCAACTCCTATCACTAATCCTATTATTAATACCCCCAAAGCTCCCCACTTTTTCATCTCAACAGCCACCTTAAATTTTAAGCTTGATTCTGCCAGTTTATGGTTTATCTGTCAACTCACTGATGGCTTAATCAAAATTTTATGAGCGGCAATCAGACTCCCAATTGAATCGTGCTATAATTAAGCTTAATTTCTAAAAAATGTGCTCATCATGAAAAAGTGTTAAGGAGATTGAACATGCATTTCAAACTTAAAAACTGGCCAGGCCTCGTCACCAGCCTAGTTATTCTCTTAGTCGCTGGTGGCTTATTGTGGGCATTCACCCAACATAATGCCGTCACAGCAACCGTCAGCAACTTGAACCTACGTAACGGTCCTGGATTAACGTATCAGGCGACCCACAAAGTCAAAAAAAATAGCCGATTAACGATCTTAGGCGAAAAAAACAATTGGTATCATGTTCGTGATAGCCAAAATCATTTCGGATGGGTTGCGAGTTGGTTGGTCGACCATCCCGGCAGTTTAAAACGCGTCACCAATTTATCCGAAGCGACGATTGTTCTCGATCCTGGTCATGGTGGTAGTGATTCCGGTGCTTTATCAATCGATCAAAAACACGACGAAAAGGTCTACACACTGGCTTTAGCTAAAAAAGTGGCCCAGCGCTTACGTGCCCGCGGCGCACATGTCATCATGACGCGTGATACCGATAAGACGGTTAGTTTGGCCGACCGCCCGGCACTAGCAAACACCAATCAAGCCAGTGCCTTTATCAGTTTTCACTTTGACTCCGCCCCAGCAGATAATCTGGGATCAGGAACAACGACTTACTACTATCATCGTCAAACTTCTTACGCTTTGGCCAAAGCAATCAATCAGGGCATGAGTGATCTACCATTAACCAATCGGGGCGTCAAATTTGGTAACTTTGAAGTCATCCGGGATAACAGCCGACCGTCACTTCTAATTGAAATGGGCTACATCAATACCAAAAAAGACTTTAGCTACATTCGCCGCGCCGCCTACCAAGACCAGGTCGCAAAACGTGTTGTTGCTGGCCTAAGCACTTATTTCCAATCTGCATCCTAATAATTAAGAAAGAAGATCTGATGATGATGCTCACATCTGACTGGCTCCAACAGCTACCACTTCCTAAAATCACGGCGATAACCCCGGTAGCTGGCGGTGATATTAATCAGGCATATCAGCTGATAACGGTTGAAGGACCAGTATTCTTATTGGTTCAACCACACACTTCAGCGCAATTCTATCACCACGAAGTTGCCGGCCTACAGGCACTAGGTCAAGCCGTCAACGTCCCGGATGTTCTCGCAACCGGTGAAATTGAAGGGGATGCTTACCTCGTTCTCGAATTTTTAGAAACTGGTCACGGCAGTCAATATGATTTGGGCCAAGCTGTCGCCCGCGTTCACCGGGTAACCGCCCCACGCTTTGGGTTCGATACGGATAACCTCGTAGGTAAGCTCCCGAAACATAATCAATGGCAATCGGACTGGACAACCTTCTACCTCCAACAGCGACTGGACCCCCTAGTTCGTCGGGCCCAAGAACAGCACCTATGGACACCGCAGCGACAGGCAGCCTATGATCAAGTTCGCCAACGGATCATCACAGAAAATCATGGTCGTTTTATTCAGCCCGCCTTACTACATGGCGATTTATGGTCCGGCAACTATCTCTTCACTCAAGATGGTACGCCGACCCTCATTGATCCCGATGTCTTGTACGGAGATCGGGAATTTGACCTAGCAATGACGACCATCTTTGGCGGTTTTACGAGCGACTTCTACCGGGGATATCAAGACAGTTATCCCTTAACTCCTGGCTATGCCGATCGCTTACCCCACTACCAGCTGTACTATCTACTCGCGCACTTGAATCTATTTGGTGAAACGTACGGTGACGCTGTTGATAACGTCCTCGCCCGTGGATAATCAAAATTGAAAAACCCACTGAGTTAGCGCAATGCCAACTCAGTGGGGCTTTTTTTAGGCTTGTAACCACGCCAATAACTCGGCCAGACGAATCACTCGAATTTCCGGGTGGCTTTCATCCACAATCAAGTGTTCGGGATCAAACAGCGCACCGGCCATGCCAGCTCGATGCCCTGCTTGAACGTCTAAATTCCGATCGCCAATCATCAAGGCCGACTGGCGCTTGACCGCATATTGTTGGCATAACGCCAACAGGCTTGTGGGATCTGGTTTGCGCGGATAATCATCGTCGGCCGTGACCTGCCCCGAAAAATACTGTGCCAAATCAGCCGTTGCCAAACGATCCATCGCACGATGATTCCGATGCGTTAACAAAAAGTTACGCCCACCTGCCGCAACAGTTGCCGCCAAAATTTCAGCAGCACCGTCAACGACGGGCGCGTCAGCTAAGCGGGGTTCCGCGCGCAACTGATACAACCGTTTTAAGCGGGAAACATCCAACTGGTACTCTGCCGAAAACCGTTGTAACGCTGTACCTAGGCTGTGTTGTCGCATCGCTTGATAGATTGCATCCTGATCAATTTCAAAGTCATTCACCCCGCTGGCAACAAGCGCCTCTCCAAAGGCCGCCACCATGCCCGGATACGTGTCAACTAGGGTCCCATCAAAATCCCAAAAAAGCTGTGAATAGCGCATAAATCCTCCTAAAAAGCGAGTTCAGGACAGACGTCCTGGACTCGCTGTCTTTTCATCTAGTACGGAACAGGCATTAAGTAACCTGTCTGTCCGATTTTTCTCTACTGGTTTTTAAGCATCCGTATCAAACCAGATGGTTACAGGTCCATCGTTTACCAATGCCACCTGCATATCAGCACCGAACACACCAGTCGCCACCGTTAATCCAGTTGCCGCCAATTTCTGATTAAATTCATCATAGATCTGGCTAGCATGCTGCGGATCACCGGCCCCCACAAAACTGGGACGATTGCCCTTTTTGGTATTGGCATAGAGGGTAAACTGCGATACTGACAAGATCTGACCACCAACGTCATTGATGCTCAGATTCATTTTACCGGCATCATCTTCAAAAACCCGCAAGTGACTAATCTTATGGACGAGATAATCAATCTGTTCGCTGGTATCTTGATCCTGTGCACCGACCAATAATAAAAATCCGGGTCCGATTTGACCATGCACAGCATTATCAATGCTGACACTTGCCTGGCTTACCCGCTGTAATAATACCCGCAATTCATGCCACCACCTTTCGTTAATGGAATGCCCGCTTAACGACATAAACGTCCGCGACATTTTTAATATTATCTAAAATTCGTTGCAGCTCAACGCGGTTCCGCGTTCCTAAGCTAATAGAAATGGTCGCCATCTTATTGTGATCAACCTTGCCATTAATTGACGTTAAGTACTTCGTATTATTATTAATCGTCCGTAAAACGTCATTTAACAGGCCGTTGCGATTGTAGCCTTGAACTTCGATGTCCGCATTGTAATTTGTCTTGTCACCAGCAATATTACCCCAACGAACTGCAACAATCCGCTCGCCATTTTGTTCGGCATTCAACACATTGGGACAGTCCTTACGGTGGACCGATACGCCACGGCCCTTGGTGATGTACCCAACAATATCATCTCCGGGAACCGGCGAACAACAATGACTCAGCCGAATTAAGAGGTTATCGACCCCTTCGATGACCACCGCATCAACATCTTTTTTATTTTTGCGGTCTTTCTTATCATTATCCGGTTCATTCTTAATCGTTTGATGTTCTTCTAGTAGTTCTCGTTCTTCTTGACGCCGCCGCTCATTTTCGGCAGCCTGACGAACGTCATCGGTCAATCGATTGACGACCCCTCGCGGCTGCACATCACCAAACCCAATTGCGGCTAATAAATCATCCGCATGTTGATAGTGCATTTTAGCCGTGACTTTATCCAGATTCTCTTTACTCATCAAAGCCTTGGGATCATACCCCAATTCATGAATGAGCCGAGCCACCATCTCTTGCCCTTGAACAATGTTTTCTTCCCGATCACTTTGCCGGAAGAACTGTTTGATCTTGTTCCGGGCCCGGCGAGTCGAGACCAATTTCATCCAATCTCGACTCGGCCCGGAAGAACTAGCAGACGTCCGAATGTCGACAATATCACCGTTCTTAATTTCGTAATTCAACGGCACAATTTTACCATTAATGGTTGCACCAGTCGTATGGTGCCCCACTTCAGTATGAATGGCATACGCCATATCTAGTGGCCCCGCGCCCTTAGGTAACTCTAAAACGTCGCCTTTAGGAGTGAACGCATAGACATGATCGCCAAACAATTCGCCCTTAACGCTATCCATAAAGTCAGAAGCGTCATCCGTATCTTCTTGAAGCTCGATAATGTGCTTGAATAAGTTCAGCTTGTCACCCGTGTTGGTTGTCTGAACCTTATCCTTAACGCCTTCCTTGTAAGCCCAGTGAGCAGCTACCCCATATTCAGCCACGGCATGCATTTCTTTCGTCCGGATCTGAACCTCTAAGGGTTTGCCCTCTGGCCCGATAACAGTCGTATGCAATGATTGATACATGTTGGCCTTAGGCATCGCAATGTAGTCCTTGAATCGACCGGGCATTGGCTTCCATTGTGAGTGGATCGCTCCCAAAACGGCATAACAGTCCTTAATCGTGTCGACAATGACGCGGATCGCGAGTAAGTCATAGATCTGGCTAAACTGTTTGTGCTGGTCTTTCATTTTACGGTAAACGGAATAAATATGCTTCGGTCGCCCATAAATTTCTGGATCAATCTTTAGATCACTGATAGATGCTTGAATGTCTTTAATTGCACCCGCGATATATTGTTCCCGCTGATCACGGCGTGAATTCATCAGGTGCACAATTCGGTAATACTGTTGTGGGTTCAAGTAACGTAACGAGACGTCCTCCAGTTCCCACTTAATTGTACTAATCCCTAAACGATCAGCTAGTGGAGCATAGATTTCTAACGTTTCATTAGCAATCCGCCGTTGCTTATCCGGCCGCAAGTGTTCTAGCGTTCGCATATTATGCAGCCGATCCGCCAATTTAACGATCATCACCCGGATGTCCTTGGACATGGCCAATAGAAGCTTACGGTGATTTTCCGCTAGTTGTTCTCGATTGGATTTGTACTTAATCTTCCCAAGTTTGGTCACGCCATCCACAATCAAGGCGACGTCATCGCCAAAAAGTTCGCGGACATCCCCCAAAGTGGCCCCCGTGTCTTCTACAATGTCATGCAAAAAACCGGCAGATACCGTTTCGGGGTCCATATTCAGATCTGCTAAAATCCCGGCTACTTGAATGGGATGCATGATATAGGGTTCGCCCGATTGACGATGTTGGTCTTGATGGGCCACAGTTGCAAAATGACAGGCTTTAACCACCATTTCCACATGCTGCGCATTCATGTATTTACCGACTCTTGCAATGACTTCATCAGCCGTCCAGACACGTTCTTTGGTCATATGGACGCCACCACCCTTAGTTTTTAAATTATGATCTTATTTGTTTGTGCGTCTGGGCTAGCCCATAACTCACGTATGATAGACACAGGTAGACAATTGCGAGGTACCACGTATACTGTGGTAACCACCCAATTGCACCAACGAAATACGTCAGTGGCCAGATCAATAGCCACCAGCCTGGCTGGGCATGTTGGTAAATTCGCCGACCAAGACCAATCGCTAATCCCCCATTGATTAGTAACAATAAGCCACCAAATCGCCAAACCGGACTTAGCCCAATTAAGGTACTCCCTATCGGTAACCCAATCCCCACGATTACCGCTAGCACCCAATAACGCCAACCAATCTTTTCCCAAAAGGCCATCCAACTTCACCTAGCTCTCTTAATAATTGCAACTATTTTAGCATGTTTTCAAAGAGATTTCATCTGCTTATCTCGGTTGCTGTAGCTCACAAACCACTGAAACCGCAGATAACAGATATAATGGTGCCGTTTCAGTTCGTAAGATCCGAGGACCAAGCCCCGCTAAAATAGCTCCTGCCGCCTGAGCTCGTGTCACTTCCGCTGGGCTGATCCCACCCTCAGGACCAAATACAGCCATTAAGTGTTGCTGAGGATGCAGTCGCTGTAATTGTTGATTTAAGGCGGCCTGCTCACCTTGCTTAGCTGACTCTTCATAGGCCAGAATGGTAACGTCAGCCGACGTTGCCAGTACGGCGGCCAAGTTAGGGGCATAACTCACCGTTGGTCGCCGTAAGCGATGCGCCTGTTCGGCCGCACCATGGGCAATCTTGGTGAGCCGCGCTAATTTCTTGGGCACCTTATTGGCTGACCACTTGGCAACGGACCATTCCGCCCCAAAGAAGATGATGTGGGTCACACCTAATTCCGTGGCCTTTTGGGTAATCCACTCTGCCTTTTCCTGTTTTGGTAACCCGCAAGCAATGATTACCTCAACTGGGAGTTCAACGGCTGGTGTCGGTACTGCCGTTAACGTCACCGTCGCCTGATCGGGCGTCACAGTGACCAATTGTCCATGAAAAAGCTGGGCTTGATCGTCCACAAATTCTGCCACTGATCCGACTTCAGCTCTGAGAACCGTTACCCAATGATGATAGATGGCCGCTGGCAACGTCAAGTTCGTGCCATCAACACCCGTTTCATCTAAAAAATACCGTTGCATGCCTATTCATCCTCCGTTGGCCTATGAGCAATTACGCCACGCCAATCCTTCATCTGTAAGATGTTGTCAATGACGAAACCTTGTTTTTCTTGGGCCGCAACCACTTCAGCTAACTTGTCGGCGATAATTCCTGACGTTAAGAAATAACCACCTGGCGTCAAGTTCTCCCACGCCTGCGGAACTAGTGGTAAGATGATTTCCGCTAGAATATTGGCCACTACTAAATTAACCGGGTGATGGATGCCCTTTAACAAATCATTGGGCTTAGCCACAACATCAGTCGCAATGGGATTTAAATCAAGGTTGGTTTTGGCTGAACGTACCGCTACTTCGTCTAAATCAAATGCTGTAATCTGATTAACACCGAGATACTTCGCGGCAATGCTCAAAACACCGGACCCAGTTCCAACGTCATACATCGTCTCACCACCGCGAACCACCATTTCCAAGGCAGTCATGGAAAGGCGCGTTGTGGGATGGGTTCCCGTTCCAAAGGCCATTCCAGGATCTAAACGAATGACGTGTTCGTTAGGCTGGACGGGGGTATATTTCTCCCAGCTTGGTGTCACGGTTAAGTAACGGGTCACCCGAACCGGATGGTAATACTTTTGCCAAGCAGTGGCCCAACTCTCATCATCAACTGCCTTCGTGGTCACCGTTCCTGGCGTTGGGTCTAAACCAAATTGGGTTAACTCCTGCACGCGTTGGCGAATCGTTGGTAAGATCTCTGGCACGAAGATTGTTTCGGGATAATAGGCACTAATCTCGGCACCACTCGTTCGATGAGGGATACTGTCAAGATCAACGATTTCACCATATTTTCCTGGCTTTAAATTAGCATAGTCTGCGGCATCATCAATCTTAACGCCACTAGCACCGGCTTCTTGTAAAATGTTACTAACGGCTTCTACCGCTTCATTAGTTGTCATTACACTGACTTCCGTCCATTGCATGTAAACGCGCTCCTTTGAAAAATAAATTTAAATGAGAAAAAGCCGGCGACAACCAACATTGTCACCGGCTTCCACTGAACATTAAAGAATTAATCGACCCGCTTAAACCTTCTCAGCATCGGTCGTGTGGCCAGCGTTGCGCTGCTCCCGTTGGGCAAGATGTGTTTCCAAATAATCTAGCATATCTGCCTCATTTTGAAACACACGTGGATGCTTTTGCTTGTGCAATCGCAAATCAATCTCGTTAATTCGCTGACGCCCAGTCCACGTATGACCATAACGAATGATTACCCGGTTATTGAGCGAATCGCGACCGAACTTAAAGACGTAGACGCTCTCTGGCGCCATCAATGGCCGAATATACGACTTCTCATAGCGATAATTATGTTGTCGTAAAAATTCCTTGGTTCGACTCAGCATGGTAATCACCTCCTATTTAATGACAATCCACTCGGTTCTCAAAACATTTTAAGGCCGTTTCGGTTGCCCAAACACTTTAAAATGTATCGATGACTAATAATAGTGGATTTTTCACTGGATTGCAACCAAAACGCCCAGAATCCTTGGGCCATCCATGAAAAAATTTCAGACCACCTTTACCGCATTTGAAACCACTTACATTATAACATAAACCCTGGCCCACTGCTGATAAAACCCACATAACAATCAAAAACCGTTTTTAGCGTTTCGATTGCATTTTATAAGAAAATCGTTGAGAATAGAGGATAGTTAATATTTTACTTAAGGAGGATAATACTTGTGTTAAAAGAATTTAAAGAGTTCATTGCCCGGGGCAATGTCATGGATCTGGCTGTCGGGGTAATTGTTGGGGCTGCGTTTACTGCCATTGTTAATTCTTTAGTCACAAACATCATTAACCCATTACTGGGGATCTTTGTCGGCAGCATTGATTTTTCTAATTTGGTCTTTACCGTAGGCAGTGCGCATTTCCGCTATGGCGCTTTCATCAACTCAGTGATTAATTTCTTAATTATTGCGTTTGTTGTTTTCCTACTCATCAAACTGATTAATAAGCTGATTGCCAAACCGGCGGAAGAACCTGAAGAAGCCGTCCCATCCCAAGAAGAAAAATACTTGCAGGAAATTGTGGAATTATTGAAACAAGATAAAATTGAGCATTAATGTTAGAGGCGTTCCCGGTGGTGGAGCGTCTTTTTTGTACGATGAGGCAATAAATTATCACCATATAAGATAGCATCGGTGAGTGATCGCCGTCACTCACCACAAAGTTTCTCCTTACCATTCCCTTTGAAAATGCTATACTGTGACAAGATACTTTAACAAATTAGGAATATCTTAAATAACAAATCATGTTATTGGAGATGGGAATTAGAGGTCATCAGAATGAAAGAAGAGGAACGTGATTTTACAGAAACTGACTGGCAACGTGCTCAGACAGCTGTATTCAACGAATATGACCGTTTTGTTAAACAGCTCCACGTTGAAGGCGTTGATTACACCATTCTTCAGGCGCGTCGCATCGTCATTTATCAAGATTTAATTGAAGAATGGCGTCACAATGCTGCGACACTCAAAGTTGACTTAGAAGATAATACCCAGGCCCTGACGATCTTTGAGGATTTGGCACTTAAAGGTAAGAGCCACCTTTTGGAACGTTGTGCCAAGAAAATGGAAATTTGGCCGGACTATATCCCCTCACCCCTGACGATTTGGCTAGAATTGGCCGAAGACGCTGAACGTGAGTAACCCAAGCACAACATTCGCAATTGCTCATCGATTTCGGTACACTTTTAGTATAAATACAGGAGGTCTTAACAATGAATAAACTCACCCGTCTTTTAAACTTCTCCAGCCTATTGATGAATGTGTTATCAATTGTTTTGATTCTACAACGTATCCACAATTCTCGACGAGAACAGCGTTAATTAAACATTTCTGTTTAAGCCATTTAAGCCATCGCTTGAATGGCTCTTTTTATGCTTCTCTAACTGATTTCACGAAATCATCTTTACATCATACGGCATTTTTTAAGAATTGGTTAAAAACACCAGTTGCATTCAACGATGAGTTTAATATAGAATAGTTTTATTGCCTAATTTGAAGATCACAAAATATTTTTTCCGTTTACTTTTTATATACATATTTTATCTTTTTAGTCTACCCAAAGTGAATCGTGTCAAAAATTAGTTAATCGATCGTGACTATTTCAGATACACACAACAACTAAATACAGGAGGATTTTATGAAAAATATTAAAAAGAACATCACAATCATTGCTTTGAGCTTCACCCTATTCATGGGTGGTACAGTCCCCGTTGTTCCGAATGCCACCGTTGCTCATGCAAAAACCACCTATGTGTGGATTGCGCCTAAACATGGTATGAAGTATCACTATTCCAAGCATTGTCGCGGGTTGAAACGTGCCTCCTACAAGAAACATGTTACATTGCGCTGGGCAAAAAAGCATGGGTACACTAAGTGCCACTTTGAATAAAGCTTCTATCTGGTACTTTCTGGTACTTTTTCTCGGTTCGACTCCGGGGAGAAGCATACGTTCAGACCTGATGACATTAAAAGCTGACTACCTAGTCATGAGGAACTTATGAAAAGAGCAAGTGACGGGAATCTATCTACAAGTAAGGTGAATGAAATGAATGACAAACTCGGGTGCTTCGGCTGGGCAGTTATAATTATTATCTTGGCTTTGATTCTAGATAATAGAGCTAATATAAAAGAGGTTCAGGTGCGTGTCCTAGACGCACCTGAACCTCTTTTATATTGGTCCCTAATTCTGTTAAAAGCACTATTCCATTCTGTACCATTACTTGGCTTCGTCTTCGTCGGTTCATAAAACGGCCATGAGTGCTTCCTGTTTCTTAATAAATTCCCTGCTACTCCATACTGGTCTGAACTGGTCTAAGGAGGTGTTAGCGATACTGCGTTTATATTCCTACGGTTTCAGATCGCCACCATTGGTTTATCAATAACAATCTCACTATACTTCGTTCTGATAAACATATTGACGTGTCATTGGTAGGCCAGTTCCACTTGGAGCATTTGTAAGTAAGTATTGCATAACATCAATATTTCCCGATTCAAATGCCCCTGCACAAGCTTGGAGGTATAGCGACCACATTCTAGAGAATGGGACTCCATACTCTTCTCTTACTTGATCAATAACACCATTGTAATTGTTATACCAAATTTCCAATGTTCTTTGATAGTGCCGACGTAAAGTTTCTAGGTCTGTCAATTGTAACCCTGAATCCATAACGTGCCGTAAATTTTCAGCAACATTGGGAATATACCCACCATGGAAGATGTATTTATTCAAAAATGGGTCAACGCCGGCTCCTTCATGCTGGCCTGTAATTCCATGAATTAAAGCTTGCCCATTAGGCTTCAACAAGTCTTTAACTTTATTAAAGTATAGTCCTAAATTTTCTTTCCCCACATGCTCAAACATTCCAACGGAAGTAACGTAATCATACTTATCATCCACTTCACGATAATCTTCAAGTAACACAGAAACCTTGCTTTCAAGGTGACGAACCTTAATTTGCTCCTGCGTATAATCATACTGCTCTTGACTTAAGGTTACTCCCGTCGCATTGAGTCCAAATTCCTCAGCAGCCATAAATAGTAAAGTGCCCCATCCACTGCCAATATCCAACAGCCGTTTCCCAGATTCGGGGTTCAACTTATGAATAATGTGTCGGTCCTTATTTAATTGTGCTTCTTCGAGAGTATCGTTATCATGTTCAAAATAAGCGCATGAGTAAGTCATGGTTTTATCCAACCATAACCGATAAAACTCATTCCCAATATCATAATGCTTCTGAATATCTCGTTCGCTATTTTTTTCTGAGTGAGAAATACTTGGCAAATGTTTCAAGAAGGGATTGTTGGTTAAAAAACTATGGTCGGTTCGAAAAGCAGATGTAATTAATTCTTGTATACTGCCATCAATTTCAATTTCGCCATTCATATAAGCCTCTGCTAACACAAGAGTTGGCTCAGATGTCATTGATTTAAGCGAAATTTCTTTCTTAAACGTTATTGCAATATTTGGAGTTCCCTCACCATATGTGGCAATTGAACCATCCCAATAAGTAACTGAAATAGGAATGTCAAACGCATGACTCAATAGTTCTTTGTATGCCATTTTTTCTAACATCATATAGCCCCCTAAATCATATTAGGTTTAATTTTAACGCTTACTATATTTAGTACAAAATAATTTCTTAAGACAAATTCATTTAGTTTCATCAGCAGAAGATATTTCAAGGCAAGAAGATTCTATTAAAAGCTTGTTGGTTTCTAGACATTGTTAAAACAGTGTTCACAGATAATACATTCAGAGATTAAATCTTTACGGCAAAACAGGTCTAGATAAAGAGGCAGTGCCGATAAATGTATTAGTTGATGCTAACTTTAAACAGTTGTCCAATATGTACATATACTATCAAATTAACAAATTTTTCAACTGTTACTCTAACACGTTCAATTCGCTTAATATATGTAGTAGCTCCCACCCTACATACTATGGAAACAGGCACTCTTGTCTATCTGGAATCACTAATCAAGCGGATTCAGGTGCACACTCAACTGACCATCATTTATACTGGTTTTGTCGGTGAGAAGTGGCCACCCGATTTGCGACTAATCAAAAAAATAGTGAGTACTCGTGAAGACAAACAATACCTAAAATAAGGACAATTTCAATGTGGTGTTGTTCCTTTTTAGTCTTCAGAATTATCTTCGAATGCTATACTTAGTTTAGGGGGGGATTATAATGAAATTTGATTACAAGTATGCGCTAACAAACTCTTCAGAATTGATACCACTTGCATTATTTTTTGGCACAGCTTCTTATATTTCTTCTATTAACATATTGGTGTGTTATGCTATTATCTTAGCTATTTTATATTACATTTACTATATCAAATTAGAAGTTCCTTTGAGAAATAAGCACCCCTCACTTTCTGAATCGAATAGAACAACTCCGACGGTGGTCACATATGTACTAATGCCTTTAACCATCTTTGGTATAATTTGTATTACACATTTTAATCTCTCTGGTGCTTGGTTTGTTTTAGTGCTTTTAATACTTCGCTGGCTTAAGGATGGCTTTTCAAAAACATCAGTAAATTAGTGTTCCTAGATGATGCATTCGAAATGCACTTTTTATGGCAAACTATCTTTGTTTCTTAATGATGATCCCCCAAACAACTTGCACAATTACCAAAAGGACAAACGGAACATCCAAAACATACCATGTTATCATTTTAACTTCTGGTGTTTGAACTAGCCCAGATCCATCTACTTTTCTCGTAAAAATAAAAATTAATAGCAATACAAAAACAAAAATTTCTACAATTGAAACAATTCAAAATTACAATTTTTGGCTATTTTTCTCTAGGTACTATTACACCGAGCTTTATTAATCTCTACAAAGACAATAAAAGTGTAATTGTCACAGCAAACGGTGTGAAAAACATCGATAGCGCCTAATATATAAGACTAATAATTTTATATTTCATTTAATAGCTAGCTATACAAAAAGGCACTCGCCTCATTACAAGGTAAGTGCTTTTTGTCTTACATCTTTGATGTAATTTTGCCAATCAAAAATTTAATAGTCTCATACACAAAACTCCGATTTACCCTTTCTTTTTGATCACCAGAGCTGTTATGAGTAGTAGTAATTCCAAAACAGTTACAGCTAATCCTGTACTGTTACTAGTTTGTGGCAATTGCATCATGGCTCTCGCTGCTTTGTTTTTTATCTGTAGTTATTGATAACTGACTGCTTCTCTTTACAGACACAGCCTCTTTAAACATCTGATATTTTTTAATTCCTTGCCTACGTGTAATTCTCTTCTGAGGGGTTCCTTTTTTCTGGAGGTTGGCTTCACAGAGGGTTTATTATCTGGTTTAGGTGTTGGGTCTGATGTTGGGCCTGAATCGAATATTATCTGGTTAAAGATCACTGTAGACGGAAAGATTGATAGAGACTGCTGTTCAAAGAGCTGGCCGTTTGAGACGAAAGCTTGAATTTGAAATGTCGGCAAGTTACGTATACTAATTATCCACGGTAAATTTAATTCATAAGGATGATTCTCAAGATATTCACTATAAAATTTTTCTGTATAACTCATATCATTTGGATCATTTACCCTCACAGTCACATTGCGATAGGTATTTCCCACTCTAATGCTCTTACCCGCAATATCATCATGTTTTAGTTGCCGAGACGACTTTGCTTGATTAAGCTTGAATTCAAGAGTATTTTGTTCCGAACTGTAAGATACATCGTAAGATAACTTTTTATTTCCGATAGTATAACTGGAACCGTCATTCTAAATCCATCAGCACCTTTTATTAATGATCAGGATGCTCATAAACAAACTAACTTTAAAAGTAAACAGCGTAGACAGTATGCTAAAAAAATACCTTTATTCATTCCCAGCAGACCCTCAAGAACCTAACAAGTAGTAACTAAGTTCAGTTCTTAACTGGGCTTTTCTTTAACTCGCTCAAAGAACATATGCTTGTGTATTTCAATTATGGATGCCTATGTCCATGCAACAAAGGAGAAGCAGCGTGAGACTGCTAACATCTTTGACAATACACTTTCGAAGACTTCCCATAATGCCTAATCAATATGCCAGAATAAGCGTGATTCTTCCCACAATTGGAAACCGTCGTGGGAAGAATGTGGGAAAACAGAAAAAGGTCCGGTTTCAGGTGATAATTTACCAACCATAACCAGACCTTAGCATTGATATAACAACGTTTCTTACTTAGTTTCGTCTTCGTCAGTTTGTAAAACGGCCATGAACGCTTCCTGTCGGACGATTAGTTCTAAGATGATTTAAGCCATTCCAAGAAGGCCTAATCTGTTTTTTTACAATACGATTTATCTGGAATCTACAAGCTCTACCTACACTAAGGAAACCTAATCTCGACTAAGCCGTTTCTCTCATGTGCCGACAAATCGTAGGCATTTCACCATTTTATGTTTTTCGTTGCCTACCATGTCGACAAGTTGTCGACATTGACAGTCATATTTTACCACTTGAAGTGTCGAACGTTTGTTCGTATAATAAGAGCTGAGGTGAGTATGTATGAATCGATTTGCGATTAATGGCCATATTGTATCTGAACCCAAAGTTCTAAAACTGTCCCCTCTACTTCTTTTCGTTAAAATTGAAGATGATTCTGATCATCGAGTCAATTGCTTAGTTCATCAACATGGGCTCAATTTTCTTTATCAGGCTACACTCAATTCACATGTCGCTCTCTACGGACATTATAATGATAGAAAACAATTCGTAATTAGCAAGTATGCGATCATATCTACAAAAGTAAGCGCATAGGAGAAAATATGGCGGTTAATAAGTTACAGCTCAATTAATTATAAACAAAGGATAACCTCAACTGATCGCCTTTTATTATAAAAAACGGTGGTGCATCCAAATGTTGACAACAAAATACGCGAACAAAGTCAGCGGTCAAAATTTTTATTGAAAATAGTCTTCTATCAGAAGAATCGAAAAGAGTTAGTGTCTATCGCACTAACTCTTAAACAGTTCTTACATCTCTTCTATGCTAATACCGCAACAATAGCTCCATATACCCTATTTATATCATATCGCTATTTTTTCTTCTTATCACTCGATGACTGCTGCCGTTGCTGCCATTCATCCTTAGTTAGCATATCTTTGACCCGAAGCTTAACCTCGGTCACTCGATAGCCAGTCATGGTGGTCACCGCACTGGTAATCTTACTCGTCACTTTGGTTAAAATTTCTTCGGCACGTTTCCCATATTCTAGGATGGCATCCAGTTCAATGGCCACGGTCTTTTGTTGGTCATCCAGTTCAATATCGACGCCAGATTGCGGTCGATCACTCTCTGTTAATCGATCCGATAAATTATCAATCAGGTTGCCTTGTAAACTCAGCACACCATCGACTTCGCTCGCCGTCTTACCCGCAATCTTTTCCAATACCGTGTCATCAAATGTAACTATTTTCTTTGTTTCTGACTGTTTATCCATATCTATCGACTCCTCACCTATTTAATTTTAGTATCAGTGTCAACTGTTGAATTTGGTTTACCAGATGCTTGTTCCTGCCATTCCTGTTTACTCATCACATCATTGATATGAACTTTGATATCAACTACTTCTAATCCAGTGAATCGCTCGACATCTTGTTGTACACGCTGGCAAAGCTGATTAAAGATTTGGCGCATATCTTTACCGTATTCAACGGTAATTGTCATATCCAGTGCAACTTGTTTCTCACCAACTTGTGCTTCGACCCCTTGAGTTGGATCAGAATCACTACGAAAGCGATTTGTCAGATTACTAATCATACCGCCTTCTAACGCCAAAACACCATCAACATTACGTGATGCTAATCCGGCAATCTTCTTAATTACATCATCTTCAAATGTCAATTTTGTGGTCAATTTTGTGTTTTCCGTGGTCATAAGACCCCTCCTTAATTATCTTGACAAGAGTTGCTCAATCCGTTTACCTAGAGCTGACAGATCGATGCGAACAAACCTTCCAACCCCCCAACCCACTAGGCCAGCTGCTGCAACTAACAACATCGCGGGAAAGCTTTGAAAGACCCATACGAGCCCTAAAACTAGGCCCCATAGTGCTCCATATGCGCCGTTGCTCATGGCACTACCTCCTTTACCTTACACAACTGATACATGCTGTTTTCTATCAACTGGTGATAGCTGAACGACTGGTTTGGTGACCGTCAAATCTAACTGCCGCTGTAAATAGTTTTCAATCACTTGTTCAGCCTGTTCTGCCAACGAGTCAATTTGATCTGCTGAACTAACCTGAGCCACAGCTTTCATTCGAACCCGTTTGTGACGTAATAATTTTATTGTTACTTGTGGGTCAATTACGCCAACTTGTTCAGCCAATTGTTGGCGTAATGCCTTTTCTATCGCAGCTTGAGGTACTTCCAACATTCCAATTTGATTAGTAAATTGCCATTGCTTCTCACGAATTGGTTTGAAGATGCCCATCATCATAAATACTAGACCAACGATTCCAACAATGATTACTGCTCCAGCCAAAGCATATTTTAACCAGAACATTTGAGTATAACTTACATCTGTACTCCATGCCGAAAGACCCGGGATCGGTAACCACCAACCGACTTGAAGGACAGCCAAAGCTAGTAGAATTAGGCCCAAAATAGTTAAAAGCACCTTATTCCCTCGTCGCATTGAATCACCACCTTATTTGGTCTTGCCACGCATACCAAAGATTGTTGAAACAATCAAAACCAAGATAATAGCACCTAAAATTGATGGAACTAAAGCCATTCCTGCTAAAGATGGTCCCCAAGTTCCCAGTAATGATTGACCTAACCAAGAACCAATAAGACCGGCTAAAATATTAGCAATCCACCCCATTGATCCACCTTTATTTGTGATAGCTCCTGCGATAACCCCAATAATAGCTCCAACAATAATTGACCATAGCCATCCAAACATATAAAAACTCCTTTCTGATATTCAATAATTCCCTTTCTTAAGGTAAGCTTAAACATTAGAAAAAATGATGCAAGTATTTTGCTTATTATCCCACAAATTCAAATACAACATAGCCATTAGTTACAGCGTAATATCAAGATTTATATTGATATTGTACAAAAAAAGCGCCCACCCCCGTTAGGAGTGAGCGCTTTTTCTAAATCAGTAACGTACAGGTATATCTTGTACTATACGCTTATTTGACAAATTTGTTAATCTTTTTGTTGCCACTAATAAATAATCCATTAGCCAACTGAATCCGAGTTGTATCTCCATACTTGACAATCTTAGCGACATCAAATTCAGTGCCGGCTGGCTGCCAGTCCACAACATGTTTGAGGGCCTTATCTTTGTACCGGTGAGTACCGCGTACAGACTTTACTCGCTTGACACCGCCATCAACAGAATAGTATAAGTGATTAACGTTGGTTTGGTTAGACGTGATGTAATAGCCATTTGCCAATTGGAACCGGGTAATTTTGCCGTAGGTCACCACTTTAGCAATCGCAAACACAGTTCCGGCTGGGAAGTTGTCCACTTTGTGCTTGAAGGCAACGTCCTTGTAACGATTAATCGGTGTCCGGGCATAGATCATCTTGGGGTTATACCGATAATAGATGGCCTTCTTAGGCTTGATCGTCTTAGTTGTGGTGCCATAGTAGAAGTTTGAGTACATCTGGGATACATCAAACGTCCCATAACAACCCGGAAAGTGCATGCTTGACGTCCATTGCCATCCATTATATCCGGTATAAAGCTTAAACCCGGACGGGTTATAAGGATAGTTAGCCACCCAACCGCCACGGCCCGAGTTGTTCAATGGTACCGAATCAATCCAGCTGCCCATCGTATAGACGTCCGTCTTAGGATAGCCCATGCGATGAACTTCGTTGATCCAGGCCTTAACAATTTTAGAGTTCTGATTCCAGCCAGAGTTGGTGGCTTCAAAATCAAGTACGATCACACTGTTCTTGCCCAATCCTGCCTTAAGTGCACTCCGGGCTGCCATCTGGGCTTCGGCCTTAGCCCCAGCCACTGTCGTAAATCGGGCAAAGTGATAGCCGTTGACGTGTAAGCCAGCAGATACCGCGTTACGAATGCTCGGCTTGGCCGTTTGGTCAGTGAAGTATGTGCCTTCGGATAGCTTGGCTATCATGGCTTTGACGCTATACTTCTTCATCGAACGCCAATTGGCAACGGTCATGATCCCATTGTTATTGGACGTATCCACAACATCATAGTGCGGCATTACTTAGCATCTCCCTCCGTAGTTGCCGTGCCTTCTGGCACATTTAAGGGTGCTGGGTCAGCGGGCACTGTCGCAGCTTGCTTGTCCAATTGTGCTTGCTTATCAGCGAATGCTTGCTCTGTATCCGCCAGAGCGGCATTGTATTCGACCTGTTTTGCTTGGGCTTTCGTCTCCGTCGTGGTCATCGACTGGTACGCTTTTTCGATGGCTGCTGAAATAATAGCTGGGTCAACATTATGGCCTAAACCGTTAAGCTGACTGGTGACATCTGCAACAGCTTTTTCCCGCTTTTCATCGCCAGGCATTTCATAAGATGCCGACAGCAGATGAACCGCATTGCTTGCCAGATTGTCCAGTAGACCAAGAGCTTCACGCTGGTTGGCGGATTTATTGGATGCAATCTTAGTTTTTACGGCTGGATTAATTCGATTGAACCATGCTACAAACAAAAAGATAACGATGCCTAAAATACCGGTATCGCTCAACAATTGGATAATTTTGGTGATATTCATTTTTTATCATTTTCCTTTCCAACATTTTCAGCCATCTTTTTAAATCGAATTCGCAAAAAGTCAGGAATCGGGAAACCCATGACTTCAAGGTTTTCTAGAATTGAAATGGCATACTCTGCGATATAAAAAAGGACGACTGAATTTGAAATGGTATCAAATCCGAGAACGTCCAAAACTGGATAAATAGTAATTACTAAAAGCATGATTAACAAATGTTTAGCGAGGCCATACAGCCCGATTGAGCTGTCTGCCTTGTGTTTAGCGCGCGGTGAAAAGGATTTAACAATCCCCGTCAACAGGTCGGCCATAACCGCCCATAGGAACGCTTCGATAAACGGGTTATCAACCATACGCGAAGCAGCGCCTATCACGAGCGACCACCCAAAAGGGGTTGGTGGCATACTACATCATCTCTTTCCCACAAAAAATCCCATCAAAAAAGCACCAATCATCAATCCTAGGCCACAGGCGTAGAAGATGAATCGGTGCTGGTAGAGTTTTTTGCGGAGCCAAGGACATTCTTCACATCGTCCTGCAAGTAGGCTGGGACTTCTTCAATGGTACGACCACCGTCCAAAACGTTGGCGGCATAGATAGCGGCTAAAGCTGAAAATTTAAAGTTTAACATAGTTTATTATCTCCTTATTTATTTGATTGTAACTGCATCAAAACGGCTTGGGTATCAGACCGAAACGGGGCTGGCACGGCTTCAATGGACCGCGTACCGTCCATAATTGCTTGCGCGTAAATCTGCGCTAACGCTGAAAATTGCATTATCATCACCTCCTAAGATTCACTTGCTGCCGAACTAGCTGGGGCTGCTGAACTCGTTGCAGCTGAGCCGGTGTCGGTCGTGGTGCTAGCCGGTGTTAGTTGTGAAGACAAGTAATCGACAGCTTCCATCAACCCTTGCTGAGTGAGTTCGTTAGCCGACTTCAATTCCTTGTTTTCAGCCAATGCATCAGCAGCGTCCTTCTTGGCCTGTTTTAGGTCAGAGGCCGACGCTTCAAGTTGGCTTTGTAACACCTCATTTTGATGGATCAAGTAGTCGGTACTCAAGTCAGGCAGTGTATCTACCGTCCGCTTAAACATGCCATCTACCACTAGATACTTGGTCCAATTGCGAATGATGTACTCCTGCATCACTGGTGTTACCCACATTTCGATTAAGCCATCCGCCGCTTCAACGGCCGGTTGCTCGGTAATCGTATTGTTATCAGCATTGATGCTGACATATACTGGTACTGTTTTTGCCATTTGAATCACTCCTTTTCAATATCTATTTCTACTGGATAGAGGCCCGATACTGATAATGCTTTGGCACCTTCATAAGCGCAAAAAAAACAGCATCCGCTGACACTAATTGGAAACCCATCAGTTCCCGTCAGTACTATAGTACTGCCGTTATTAGTAATCCCGTAAGTTCCCGTTTCGACTGTTCCCACTCCAAAAAGAACACTCCCATCAATTGTGCTAGTTGATTTTGCACGCCAACTTTTAAAACGGTACCCTGGAATTACTGCTATATGAAAATTATTGCTTGACGTACCTGAAACCGGTTCAAATCCCCAAAGCTGCAGGATTGAATCTCCTTTTAAGCGATAAAAAAGTTTACCACTGCTACCAGGGTACGGTAGCCACAAATTCTCTTGATTTAGGAAAGTGTCACCACCAATCAGTACCTTGGTTACTTCGTTACCACCAACTAAAAGTGTCATGCGTGGTCACCTCCAAGAGGCGAGAACCGGTGGTTTAGTGGGGTTCTACCCCCCCCCCCATCATAAATAGGGTTAATCAATTTCGCCATGATGTTTCCTCCTATACTTTGGCTATTCCAATAATTGCTGGTTCAGCACTTGACTCACCGGTAATCGTACTGCTTTGAGTCAGCGCGATGGTTCTTTTAAAGTTATTACCCAAATTGATTTTAGAACAGAAAATACATCCCTCATAAATTTCTGTACTTACCACTCCAGTTGAAGGTGGTATGCTCCCTCTCAGCTCATTCATGGAAACAATTCCTTCCACGTAGCCGTTGGACTGGGCAACATTCCATTTTGCGCTAGTGAAAGTATAACCTTGCGGTGGTGATAGCAGCTTAACAACCTGATTAGCTATAAAATCAAAGCACAGGTTTCCTGCTAGCTTTGCCGTACCATCGCCATTATCCTTAAAAAAGACTTGTCCAGTGACCCCGTCCGGCAATTCCAGCGGAATCCACCCGTCTGAGTCCTGATAGATGACACTACTGCCAACTAACAGCTTGGATACCTTTTTATTCCCTAAATTAATCATCTAATTCCTCCTAGCTCGTACTGGTGCTGTGCGTGACAATAGTAATAGCACTCGGGTGCGCCGCCGCAAAGGTTTTATAATCCTCAGTATCGCTGAACACCTTCGCACCCAAAACCTCTAAGTCGTCCACCTTGAGCGTACCAGCAGCGAAGTTAGCCGAACCCGCCACACCCGCTTCGCTGACGGGAATTGTATGGTCGGTATCTGCTGGCACAAACTTGCGGCCATCGACCGTTACTGTGCCATCACCATTATCCTTGACCATCGAATTTTCGTTCAGAATCTGCCAGTCATGCCACTTAGCGGATACTCCATAATATTCATTGACATACTGATGATTCCCGTTGTCTGTCCAAATTAACTTTTTAATTGATGCATTAGCTTTTGGCGTTTCCAACTTTACCCAAAAGTAATTAGTTGTTGGTAAAGAGTTAATAGCAGGCCCATTAACAGGAGTCACATTGTTCCCAAAATATGTTCCGGGGTCCAAAGTAAACAAATCCGTTGTATTTGTTATTGGCGTCGTTTTAGTCATCACACTTGGGTCAATCGCATCAGCATCGGCAGACCGCTTCAACTTCAAACCAGAGCTATCCACATAAAATGACCAAAAGGCTCCTGTACTGTCTGTCAAATAGCCCACACCCAAAGGATTAGCGCCCGCCGTGGTAATCTCGGCAATACCACGCACGGCTTGCGATGACGGATTACCTTGGACTCCGGCTTGGCAATAAAATGTATGATAGCCAAGAGATAACGCCTGAATAGCAGCCACTAAGTCGGTTGTGTTGGCTGTTGTAAACGAATATTTGTTGCCACCATCATCCCCAGTAACCTTTGTCTTCTGCCAGTTAACAGTGTCTGCATCCTTGACCTTGTCGCTGGCCTGTGTGTCCGCGTATGCCTTGGCCGCCTTGAGTGTCGTGGCGTCGCCATCGGCTAAATTCTTGGTGGTCGCAATGGCATTGCCAGCACCGTCCACCGCACCCTTCTCCAGCGTGACGGCTTCCTTGAAGTCTGCTGGCTTGCTACCATCGATGACGGTGGCAGGAATAAGTTTTTCCACATCGTCCGTTTTGACGTAATCGGTCAACTTGCTTTCCAGCTGAGCAACCGAGACTGTCCCGGCTGGGGTCAGCGAAACATCAAGCTGCTGCGTGTTCCCAACAATGATGTGTATAAAGTGCGAGTTCATATCCATCGTGGTTGAAACGTCCATATACTGCGGATGTTCCAAGCATTCAACAGCATATAGAATTTCTTTTCCTTTTTCGTCTGTAGCAAAAAGGCCTACCGTTTGCAGCTGGTAGGCCGTATCAATCTTCGACTGGTCAAAATCAATCTGGATATATGACTTAGTGTCCCCATCGTCCTGGATGTCCTGAATGACTCCATCTTGCTTGACGGAATCAACAGCGGTCATTTCTGCAATGGCTTCTTGATCGTCGGTAAAGTGGTTGGCATCTGACGCCACTGCCCGAAATGATTTGATACGATTCTTGGCATCAACTAGCTGCTTGATAAGTGCTAAAGCAGCGTTTGTCATGATTGTGTACTGTGATGGCGTGCTATCAGCCATTATTCCTCAACTCCTTTCAATTCGGCGTAGGTGCGCCGCCACTGCTGAGTGGCCGCTCCCACGTAGATATGGTGCGTAATTTGGTTTGCTCGGCTGGTCATCAGGCCTGCGTGTGTCGTGCGTAAATGCTGAGTGATCATTCCGACCTGCAACTGAGCCGTCGTATTAACGGCATATTGTATCTCGGTTAATAGATACTCCAAAGGTAACATCTGTTGAAGAGAGTCCTTTAAAATTTGCCGTTTAATTCTCTGTTTGTTGTCCGTAAAATTGAACGGCAGATTAAGTACTTGAACCTCTTCTGGATTTTCTCCCGGAATCACGTCAAATGAACTCGCATCAATATTGAGTACCATCGATATGAGCCGTTTAAAGTCGTTGTCTGTTACTCCCATACGACCTTTAAATTTCTGCAAACGAATTTGGAACCGTAAGAATTCGTCATCGTCATCAATCCTGGTAACTCCCCAATCTTTTGCAAGATCAGTTAAAAATTGGCCTGATGTATTGTCTAAAATTCTCTGCTCAGAAAAGTGTAAAATTTCATTTTTGGTGGAGTTAACCATCTTGGCAAAAATCCGCAATACTTTTTGATTATTGGAATCTTCACCTTGATTAAAAACCGCAGGCAGCGAACTCACAATCTCTTGCACCCACGAGTCATCATCCATCGGTGTCTCAGAATGAAACATTAACTCACCTCCTCAACATTGACTGTGATATTATTAGCCGCAATTACCGCTAACTGAAAGGTGCTTACCGTGATATCTTGTTCCTTAACAATATCAGTCGACATCCCTAAGGCTACTGATACGTCTTTAACCCCTGCGGGTGAATACGCCGGTCCAAACATTTTCGAGTAAGGAACACCATCACCCATCGTTAGTGTGTCAAAATAACTGATGATGTTTTTTTTAATCGTATTGGGACCGGTATCACTATCAAACACTGTACCGTCAACTTTAAGTCCAACGGTAACATAAATTGGAACTGTTTCCGCTCTGTCAAAGTTGATGGTCTTTTGTTTACCTCCAATATCTGTTCCAATAGCAGAAATCTTACCAATTGTGTTTGCCAGCAGCGGACGATAAGTCAAAAATGCGGTGGCAATGTCAGCATCTGCACCACCAATCACATAAAGATGAGCCGTCTTTGGTGGATTACCATACTCATCGGTCTCCATTGTACGGTTAGTGACGATGTGGGCATCCTTAACCCCTGGAACATTTTTAACCGCAGTCTCTACGCCTGAATCAGTTGAATTTGGCTTGCTGATGCGATTGGAAATGATTCTAAGCTGGAGTTCCTGATCTGTCTCAGCTTCACCACCGCCTGTGGCTGCACCCGGATTCGTTACAGAATAAAATCCGTCTAATGATTCTTCTGGGTTAATAACTGTATTCGGCATGACATTGCTATCAACTCCCGTCTCTAATGCATTAGCAGCTACCGTAACTCTTCCGAGGGCGTCACCATCATCATCGACTAAAAGCGTACCCTTCGCATCTACATCCTGATTAGAAATAGTCACATCACCCGCCGTCACAAATATTGTCCCCGAATCAGTAGAGAACTCCGTTCCAGCTGGCACAGTCGCCTGTAGATAACCTGTAATTTCTAATTCAACGCTAGCATAAGTCTCTGGCTTTCGATCAATCTTTTCATCGGCTGCCAGGTCGTCTAAGTTGGCCCCTTTTGAACTCAATACCAGCATAGCGTGGCACACACCCTGAGCTGTTTGTTCTAATTTGTCCCATGCTCTAGCCATCACGCCAGCAAACATCCCAGGAGATTGATTGTCTTGCATGTCAATACCAGTTCCGTACTCCTGATAGAAGAATTGATTTATCTGTTCTCGTAGTTCATCAAGCTCTGGACGAATGTAACCGATCTTATCATCAACTGGCATCCTCATCATCTCCTTCATCGTTGTTATCAATGGTTTGGGCAAGTGTGATTCGTTCGTTATAGCTCTCACCATCGAGTACAACTTCACCGTTTAATTTTGTTAGGCGGTTCTGCTTATCAACTTTGAAATCACTAATTTGGAAGCTATCGAATGCTTCTCCAAGCTGGTCCTTTAAATAATCCGAAACGATGCTTTGTACTACAGCCGCATCATCCGCATTAATAAGTACGTCCATATGATTCAGCCCTAAATCTTCATTCCACGATAATTCACCGAGGTTAACACCCATCAACAACCATAGCGCTTGTCGAATCTCATCGTCTCCTTCAATCATATTGAAGGTTCCGGTGGCCTGGTCGAAATCCAAATCACCGGAGTTGTCTAATTTGAACGCAATCATTCTTTAATCACCGCCATTACTAATGCGTCTTGTAGTGAGTGGGTCCGACGAGTTTCGATCTTGTAATTTCGTGGACCTGTAAAATTGTCCATATCACGATCACCAAACCCCACTTCTACGACAGAATCGCGTTTAATCTTTATACCCGGAACCTTGTATATTGATGCTGGCACAATTACTTCAGTTAGAGCAGCTCGCTTGTCTCCATCAGACTGTAAAGGCAGGGGCTCCACCTCGCACGTATGAGAAGAAGCATCATAGCTAAGCACCCGGCAATCAAGATGACAATGAATTTGTGCCCCAATCAGAGGTGCTAACACATCCATTATGAATAAATATAGCTTATTTTTAGGGTCAACAATTTTTGTCTTCTTTTTCTTAGCCATGCCAAGTTACCTCCATTTTGTAATCACCATCTGATTTACTGTGGGTCACGGTCTGCACTCGTTTAAGTCCTGTGACGCTCTCTGACTTAATATAAGTTGAAGACCCCCCATTTACTCTGGGGTCTTCTGCAACGTCTCCAGTGTACGTTTTTGATCCACTGTCATCGTCATTCAACGTAGGTTCAGTCAACAATCCATTGGCGCGGTCAAAATAAATATGCTCGTTATATGGATTGGGCTTGGAGCCATCTTCAATGGCCAGACCATCACCACGAACGTAGCACTTACTGTCACAGTCCTTAACAATCGCTTTTATTGCATTAAGCGGCTTGGCCGACAGTGTGTAGCCTTTTTTATAGACCTTGTCCTTTTTCAGGTTGAATGGGTTGATTTTTATACCCGTCTCACGCTGAATTCGTTTGATGATTCGCTTAGCCGTAATCCCTTTTTTGAAAGTGATATTAACTTTTTTGGTTTGCTTAACTGTGTAACTGATTGTTTTGCCATTGCTTTCTTTAACCGTCTTTTTAACCAGCTTTGAACCATTGAAATGACTGTAAACTTTCTTATCTTTTGAATAATCTCCACCCTGCGAGGCCGCTATTTGAAAGCTGTAATCACCATCACTATTGGTCTCAGGGGATATTTTAGTAATGTTGCCTGACGCTAGCTTGCCGTAGAGTGCTGTTGGACCAGTCTTTAGAACCAAAAAATCATTTTTATGAATTTTATTACGGATTTCCTTACTGATGTTCCATAGCGTGACGAGTAATGTTCCCGGTTCGCCCGTATCTGACGTAGTCACTTCATAATCGAAGTCAACATTATTGGTACTAGCAAAGGCTAATGTTTCATTGCCATGTGTAATCATGACCGCCGACTTATAGTCGAAGTAGTCACCGATTGTTTTTACTTTAAGCGTAACTGGCATCCCCCTCTGATCCGTCGATTGCTAACTCCATCGTGTCTCCAAAATTTCCAAAAGTAACTTCCATTTCATTTCCGGACTCATCCATTGGTATAATCGTTTCAGCGGGTAATCCGGGTAAGTTAATAGTCCACAGTGGTTGATTAGCCATCACAACGATATCGGACTTAACAATGTTACCCTCAAGATCGGCCACATCAATCGTAAACTGTTGATCAATATTGTTGTACTGAAACGTGAAGTTATAAGAGCCGCTGTCCAAATCCACCTGTTTTGTATATGGCATTAACTCCGGGTTAACGTCAATCGTATCGTGCAGTGCCATTATTTATACCTCACTTTCACGCCAATCGGAATTTTAGTGGCCGGCCACTTGTTATTCTTCTCCAGCCATGAAATCGACACACCAAACTTCTGGGATATCCACCAATAAGTCATCCCTGACTTTATTGTGACGTACTTCTTATGCGATTTAGACGTACCTTTTTTGGCACCAGAACTGGCCACTGTCTTCTTTTTAGACTTCTTGGCTGATTTTATGTGTGCCCGAAGCTCATAATCGAACGTGATTGGCAGTGCCAACACATTTTTATAAGGTGTATCAATTGTTTTACCAATTGAAGCAATATAGGCATGTTTCCATCGTGAAAAGCCACGAACTTCAAGTTCGATGTTTTTGCGTTGCCATCCTTCAAAAATCTCGTAGAGTTCGTCCATCTCTTTGAATGAATTTCCATGTAAGTAATAAGTTGCGGATAGTTGTTTACTGCTCCGGCTGCCGTGAGTGATTCGTGTATCCTTGGCATCAACCGAATGTGTAACATGATTTTGTTCAATGCTTTCAGACGGAGATACTTCACCCAATAAAAAAACGCGTGACGTTTTATAGTCAGCGCGATAAACGGCAGTTGTATAGCCTGCATTCCAGCCTGTAGCAGCCTTGGCTTTTTTAATTTTTGTTTGAATTGCAGCACTATTTTTCCTGACTAGAGCCTTATGTGCTGCCGATTTTACGTTATTATATGCATCACTATAATTCGTAGCAACCTTCTTATCGGTCTTCTTTTTTGCTTCCTTTTTAGTGATCGCATTTTTATCCTGCGTAATTTTATTTTTAGCATTTTTTCTTTGAGTCCAATATTTCTGATAACCCGCTGATGTAGTGATCTTCTTAATGGTATTGGATATGGTGGTTAGATCCGATTGCAGAGATTTAATCTTATCTTGAATAGCCTTTTGATCTTTCTTTTTAGCTTTAGACAATTTAGCTCGTTGTTCGGTCAACTCCTTAGTCTTCGCATCATACGCCTCTTTTTGGGCGTTATACCCACTGGCCTTAGCTAAATAGTCATCTGCCTTATCAATTATTTTTTGCTGTTTTAAAATATCAGCCTTGAGTTTTGCAATTTGACTCGCATCCTTTTCAACCACTGAATTTTTCGCAGCACTCTGTGTTTTTAACCAGGCCTCACTCCTACCTTTGAGCGAGACCACCTTCTTTTTGGTGGTGCTTTTTGCCATAGCATATCATCCTTTCCCTTCTAAATTGGAATACCGCCAAGATCGTTGGCTCCAATCTTTTCCATAAATTTATCAACTAAATTATCATTCGATTCGTTGATTGCATCCTGAATTTCACCAACAGCTTTATCGTCCGCATTACCTTCGATAGTTACATAGACTGGAGAGCCAGTAACTTCAATCTTGGTGCCCCCGACGCCACCATTAACAATCTTCTTGGATGTTTTGTGATCAAATACATGTGCATCTTGTTTAGGTGCAATGAGTTCCCAACCCTGTTCACCAACCATAGATAACTGGCCAGCAGGAATGTCTCCGCCTTTAGCATATCCATGACCATTACCTAAGTAGGACAGGTCTTTTCCATAGCGATGTTTGGCATAGTTCAATCCAGCTAAAACGTTATCATAGCCGTTCCAAATGCTGCCATGACCGGAAACTTTATTGGCTGCAAAAGTTCCTGGCTTTACTTGCATTAAGCCCTCTGCATGACCATCACTTAATCCGTCAGTCCCTCCCATTGCTTTGGGATTACCACCAGATTCAGTATTGATTTGTCGTAAAACGCGGTTAACCATGGAAGCAGATGTAGACAAGTTTAAAGCTCCAAGAGCTTTCTTGACTAATGATCTCCATCGCTGGACACCAGACCCTCCGGGGTTACCCTGAGAACCACCGGCTGCATCCATTAAGGGTGCAAGGTGCTTCTCAATCCATGACATCATGCCCCCGGTTTCACTCTTAATGAGTGATTGAAGTGACCCTTTTTTCTTAGAAGATTTGGACTTATTACCGTAGTTACCCTTGAGTTTTGTTACATCTAGCCAGCCGGCAGTGGAAGACCCTCCAATCGAGAACATTGGGTGGGTCGTGGCGCCAATGTGAACGTGGGTCCCACTCGGGCCCAGTTTTGCAATGGCTTGGCCTTGCTTAACATGTTCGCCAGTATGAACCATGATGTCAGCGCCAGAATTATTCTTACCGTTGAGTTCTTGGTAGATAAGAGACAATTTTCCACCCTTAGTAACGACAGATTGACCAATACCAGAGTTGCCTCCCCAACCAGAAGGAGCTCCGCCAACACGCTTAACGACAGCATCTTGCAAAGCATGAACAACTTTAGACCCGGAAAAATCGACTCCATCGTGTTGTGAAAATCCGCCGCTTACTGCGCCACGATTTCCGAAACCAGATGATACAGACCAGCCGGAACCTGGTGAATGACTTACAGGGCCACCTCCGCCTGAACCAAGCGCATTAGAAGCCATGGACCACAACGTACTCCACCACTCGCTAGCCTGACCTTTCATTTTACTGAAAAATCCACCGGCAAATTGTTTCATAACGTCGCTGTTACCAGTAGGGCGTTTCAAAATCCCACTCAAGAAACCACCCGGATTTGTAATTAACTTCTGAACGGTTTTCAGCTTATTCTTGATACCGCTAAAAGCACTTCCGGCAAAATTAACCGCGCCCTTGACAGCTTTAGACACCGTCTTTCCAATGTCAGAAAAAATACCAGTCCCTTTTGCAAAATAGCCTGTATCCATTCCCAGTGATCTAACCTCAGTAGCATTAAGTACTTCTGCTCCTGGCTCAAGTATGCGTTGAACATTGCGTCCATGAATAATTTCACTCATTCCGTTAGGATGTAATAGCATCTCACGATTCCCTGTTTGGGGCGAGTCATTACCATCATTTAGTGTCGCCAACGTCGGCCGTGTAATTGCTTTGCGTTGCCCTGAACCAAAGTAACCAGTACCAGTTGCCAAATGTACTTTAGCAATTTTCCCAATCGCTTTGTCTGAACCTCCGAAAGCTTTAATAACTGAATCAATGCCGCCAATTCCCGTATTTATGACTCCAATGACTCCGTTAATACCATCCTGCGCATGTTTTTTAATTGAATCCCAAATTGACTTAAAGGTATCGGAAATACCGGTCCAAGCCTTGTTCCACTTATCTTTAATATCATCAACTCTGTCGCCAATTACTTTTTTAAGCTTATCCATGAAGTTTGAAACTTTGTCATAGACATCTGAAACTGGATCAATAATGTACTTCTTAAACAGCTTCCAAGCCGACTTAGTGACCGATTTGATAGTGCTCCATGAAGTTTTGATTCCCTTAACGACATTCTCTACAATGTAGCGTTTCACGGCGTTGAAAATAGATTTTACTGGTCTGACGACATATTTTTTCACTGAATTCCAGGTAGACTTAGTGATTGAACTGATGAAATTCCAAGATGACTTGATAGTCCCCTTGACCTTCTTACCAATCCACGTTCCAACACTCCCAGCTGTCTTCTTGACTGGTCCGATGACGTGCTTTTTAAACCCGTTCCAGACGCCAGAAGTTGTATTTCCAAGCAACCTCCAAACACCACTGATAACGTTCTTAATGCCCTTAAACGTCGATGAAATAAACTTAGCAATTGGCGTCAGAATCCTCCGGATAGGCCCTGAAAGCTTCTTCCAAGCAATGATTGCTAATCCGACAACGAGAGCAATTGGAGCAAGGAACGTCCATTTAAGAGCGGTCACGAAGCCCTTGATAATTTTGCCGATTGTCTTAAAAACAGAGCTAAATGCACTGGCGAGCGGCTTTAGGAACTTCTTAACACTTTTAACCATATTTCCAATAGCTTTACCGAACGATCGCTCCCACTTGAGTTTTCCGGTGAAAAACTTGCCAATCCCGCTGAAGGCCTTGCCCACGGCGCTACTAATTGACTTCTCCCAGCCGAGCTTCCCTGTAAAGAGGCTACCAAGCGTTTTATGAATCTTTGGCATAGCCTTCTGGACACCTTTGCCGATAGAACCACCCAGCTTGGTACCAAGTAGTGTGCCACCAATACCACCAAGAACAGTTCCGATGCCAGGGAGAATAGCAGTTCCAATAGCGGCACCCGCAGCCCCGCCAGCAAATGAGCCACCAGCGCGGCCAATCTTTGTTCCGGCATTTTTCTTGTTCATACCGATTAATTCAGTCGCCGATAGAATGGCATTAGCCGGTGAGGCCGTTAAAAGTCCGCGACCGGCTGTTTTTAGCAGACCTTTAGTGCTGCTACCCGCAACCGCACGCAATCCACCGGCCTTAAATAGGCTTTTGGCACCACTAAAGATATTTTTGGAACCGCCACCTAGTAGGCTCTTATTGTTCTTGATCCCGGAGAATATGCCTTTAGCATCATTGAAACTGAGAACCTTTTTGAGCCCTTTACTACCAACAGACTTGATACCTTTAAAAGCATCACCAAAAATTGTGGCACTTGCTTTGGAATCAGCAACAGCTTCTGTGGCATTGACCGCCGTTTTAACAGCTCTACCCTTACCACCAAACCCCAGCAAAAAACCGCTAGCTACTTTCAGCAGCTTAAAAGTGGTTAACATTCCTGCCAAAACACCGGTTATCGTTAATAGTGTAGCAAGAGTAGTCTTCACACCTTTAGGCCATCCATTTATCGCTGTTAGAATTTTGTTGATATACTTTAGTCCATTAGCTAGGCTTGGCAGAACCGATCGAGCGAAGCTCATGCCCATGTCATCAAGAATGGACTTTGTTCGGTTAAGCTGGTTCTTCCAGGATTTCATATTCTTAGCCGCTAGATTATCATTATATGATTTGCCATTCTTCTGTCGAGTAGCACTTTGTGCTTGTTTCGTCAGTTTGCGAACGGTATTTGGATCTTCTGCTAAGTAATTTCCGGCCTCTTGTCCTGTGGTACCAAAAAAGTTATGCATGAACTTCAGGCGCTGTGTCCCACTTTGCCCCTTCAAATGCTTATTCAAAATATCCATTAAATCCGGTAAACTCTTTAGGTTATTATTTTTATCCAAAAAGTCACTAGAATTAATATGATACTGTTTCATCGCATTATATTGAGCACTCTTTGGACTTGAAGACGGTGCAGCAAATGCATTAATAACCTTCCGGTATCCTGTTCCAGCAATTGAGCCGTCTAATCCATGATTACTGAGAGCACCCAAACTAGCTGTCGCTGAAGCTAAACTCTGGTGGGCCGAGTGAGCAGTTGCTCCCGCATATTTGAGAGCTTCACCCATACCTGGGAAATCCGTCGCAGTTAAATCGGCCACATAAGACATCTGGTTAAGCACTTGATTCGTGTACTTTTTCATCTTTGAGACCGATTCACCGGCCTTTTGTCGATACCCAAATTGTTCCAGCGCGGATGATCCATAATTAACGACAGAACTATACGGATCCTTAGTAGCAATTGATGCCTGAACGAATGCTTTATGCGATCCTGCCTCTTGCTGTGACGAATAGCCACGGCGAATTAGTTGTTCAGACCCAGACGCCAGCGCACTCTGATCAAGTCCATATTGCTTAGATAAACGTCTATTTCCGCTCTGAATTTCACGTGTGCTTGCGGCCGCCTGGCGATTAGTCTCCCCAGAGGTCGACAATAGGCCTTTGACGGTGGTGTATTGATCTTGTAACTTGGTAGCTTCCCCAGCCGCTTTGCTAAAAGCTGCTCCCAGACCTAAAACTGACGGAATCGCCGCGGAAAAGACATTACGAATACCCGAGAACGTACCGCGTAATTTTTCACCATGTCGATTAAAGCTTTGCGTTTCCGCCGAAGCCTTAGCCATCTTACTCTTAGCAGTAGTCAATTCTTTGTTGGTGCTTGAGATTTGAGTCTGAAGCTTTTCAACTTGAGTTCTCTGCCGATTGTAGGCAGTGGAGCTCTCCCCACTGGCGTGCTTTACTTGGTCAAGGTACGATCGTTCCTTCTTCAGGAGGTTGGTCAGCTCTTGATGCTCATGGCTTAAACCATCAGCCTTAGCTGCCGTAGCCTTTTCTTGGTCGCCTTCCATTCGTAACCGGTTGACATAAGCTTTGTTGGCCTCCATCAAGCTGTTAACGTAACGGCGACTTTGATCAAGTTCTTTACGATATCTTTGTTGAGCGCGTGTCGTAGTCGTAGTTGTCTCTTCAGATTGCTGCCGCAGTTTATTTCCATTTGCACTGCTTGTTTGGCCGAGTTTTTTCATGTCCCGCGTCAAACTAGAAACAACCGCACTGACTTCTTTAAGCGAATCTGAGGCTGACTTAACACGAGATATTGTACCCGCGTCAAATGCACTAAAGAGGTCTTTGAAACGCGGAGCTAAGTCGCTAATCTTATCACCGCGTTTCTCTAAAGCGTTCAATGACTTATTCAATTCCTTAAGATTAGCCATATCAGGGAACTTAAACCCTAAGTCGATATCTGCACCATGAATCGAATCAGCCATTACTTGCCGCCTCCTTTGAAGGACTCATAAATTCCACCGTTAACCGCGGCTTTGATTAAATCAAACACGCGCTTTTCATGCTTTTGTGCCACTCTAATTGCTAGTTGAAGTTGATCGGAACTCAAATGCTTAATATCTTCGAGGGACAAAACTCCCCACAAGACTGGAAACATTACGCCATATTGAGATTTGACTAGCTTTTCTATTTCTTTTTTCTTATCCTCGTCGCCATCAACGACATCAAAGTAAGATGGCGCATTATTTGAGTTGAGAACTTTGAAGAAACGTTAGCCCCTTAATAAGCACCGCCAAATTGCCGTTATATGTCAACGCCTCGGCAAGAAATTCTTGTGCCGCACCGATTGCAAACATCCCTAATCCGTATGCATACCCACCAGCATTCCAGTAATCTTCTTTGACTACTTGCTTGTCAGCTGTCCGATAGATTTCTTTGTCAACCTCTTGTAATAGAGCATTGATGTTATTGGCCCCTGATGGACGGTTTGCCATCATAAATAGCTTAGCGGCAGTTCGCATCCCAGGAAGGACAAGATTCAGCTTAATTTCTTCGCCCCGCTTATTTTTCTTCGTAATAGTTTTATGCTTGAACTCTTCAGGCAAATCATTTTCCATTTGGCTATACGACATACGAGGTTCTGTAATCACATCGTTCATGATACGGTCGAATACTTCCCCATAATCAGATGTATCATCACCAACATTGAGTAAGTCAAGAATTTCAGTAGTTGGACCGATATCTGGTTCCATAAGTCCAATCTTGCGAGTGTGCTTCTTATCGTCCTTATCTTTCCAATCAACAAATCGTGTTTGTTGTGCAGCAGCCATATCCGTAATTAGATTTGGCTTAACGGCCTTGTTTTCAGTGTTTTTATTTTGTTCAGTCATGGCAAAAAGCTCCTTTAATTTTATTTGAATCAATGCGGCCGCACCCTTCGACAGGTACGACCGTTAATTTGGCTACTGCAACAGTGCCAATTCATCCGGATCGGGACGTTGAACAATATATTCACTAGCTAAAATTTTCCATGGAAGAGTCCATGCTCCATCATTTTCTTGTTCCGTTGGTTGTCCAGAGATCAAGCAAGCATTCCCAATGATGGTCCGACCAGTCAATTGGTTAACAGACTTAATTCCAAAGGTTGGGTCTTGTGACATAATGTCAGCATTCTGCATCAAGTCGAAGAACCACTGAAGCAGATTATTAACGTGTGAACCTGGCACGGTGTTAAGGGTGAAAGTACCGGAACGGTCGTTAGAGATGAAGTGCATTTGAGCACCTTCAAAAGTCTTTTGAGGCGTAACTACATCTCCACTAGGTGCAGCTTCTAGCTTTTCACCAGACTGGCCCCCGATAACAGGCAAAGAGGTTCCATTAAAGATAAGGTAAGTTTTCATATAGCGCGCAGCAGATAAATCGTACTTCGTGCCTCCCATTGTTTCTGGCATATTCTATTGCTCCTTTCTTCTAAAGAGTGACATTCAAGGTCAATTCAATCTCATCAATGTCATCGGCAATCTTTACTTGGACAGAAACGCCCTTCAACTTACGGTTATTTACATCGGATTGCGATACGTTAGCACGCTTAGGGATTGTGACATGTGCTGACTTACCATCGTCCAACTTGTCTAGCACACCTTTAGATACGAAGTCATCGGTGACGGCTAAAATAGTTTGTTCAAGGTCAGCAATTGTATCGTCGTTGTAATTAGGGAAGTTCGTGTGGTTGAGCTTCTTTTGTAGCCCGTTTTCGATACCATCCCCCACTAAATTGACATGAACGAATTGATCAATATAGTTATTAGCCAAGGCCTTACCTTGCAACACCATATTGTCTCCCGCTTTATTGACCACGACTAGACCGCGCAAGTCTCGGATGGTTTCAAAATCATCAACCACGAGGTCGGCATCTGGGTCGAACTCTGGTAGGCCACCGATATGTTGCCAATCGACTGGCCAATTAGCAGCTGCATAGGCTGCGGCATTATCAATTGCGAAGTTTCCCTCTGGAACGACAAAGCCTGCCGTATTTGTTAGAACCGACTTAGTCGTTTGATATGCTGCAACATGTTTTTGCAAGGTTTGAAGTTCTTCAGCTGTCCGAACTTGTGCAATCAGCATTAGGCGCTGCTGATCATATAAGAAATCAGATAATTGCTGTACTTCTTCTGATGTGAAAACATCATCTAGTAGCACATAAAGCACACCATCGTATAGATGATTCTTAACCCCCGTAATGATTCCCGGAACAATGACATCAGATGCTGTCACCGTGCCATCAGTAGCAACGCTAACATCACCTAAATTGTGCAAAACGGCATCTGAACACCCAACAACTTCAATTGGAGCTGTATATTGGCTAACTTCCCAGATATGTGAAGCTTGCTTGTAGACATTAGTCGTTTCGTCATAGTCTTCGGCCAATGTATCAGCATCTCCATAGACATTGGTCTTAGTCCCCTTAGTCAAAATCAAGATTAATGGGGTACCAAGATTAGTCGTTGGTAACTGCACGTTGATAATGGTGTGCACATCAGATTCGTGTTTAACCTTCACTACCACGTTTATTCCTCCTTTGTTTTTTCAAAATTAAAAGACACATCAACAGACTCAATTCGGCCTGATTGTGTATCATCACTAAACCCATCGAGCAATTCAATTCTCAGATCGGTTCCTTCGGTAAAAATAAAACCCGATGTTAGGTCGTCTCGTTGAGGCGGTATCATCGTGGCTTTTTGAATAACAATATTTTTTTGAAGTAGCTCGTAAGCTGGTTGCTGTTCTCGGTAAAGTTTTGAGAGCCAATAAGCAATTGCTTTGGCCTCATTCTTAACGTTAGAGAGAACTTTCATCTGAACATGAATGATAACTGGTTCGTTATCCATCGCTTCAAACGTTTGACTTTGTGGGTCCATATATTGGTCATACTCAACATACGGAAATGAAGGAGCGTCACCAACAACATCCACATCACTAACTTCTAATTCTGGTCGATATTTCTTGACCTGTGCAATTAAAGCATCTTCCAAAGTTTGAAACAGGTTATCGTTGATTGCCGCCCACCTCCTTCAACTGATAAAGTGTCTGGTTGGCATTTAATGACTGGCCAGCACCAACTGTGTGATACTCTTTGCCATTTGTACTGACAAGCGTATCTTTCGGCCAATCACTACGCCGCGATATCCAAACAAGTGTGCCGACTTCAATACTTCCACCGCCAACATTTTCAAATGTTAGGTTAGGATTATTGTTGTTCACAATAGGCTCAGTTAGTTCGACTGGATCGGGGCGATTCACAATAGGCTGCCCATGTTCATCCCGCTTACCTGTCCCATTAACTGGCTCACTGACCTTAATTGGGGTGGCAAGCATATCGAATCCATATCCGAACCCGCCAAAACTATTGAATGCTGGCATAACTACTTACCGGTACCGGTTGGCGCATCAGCAGTGACCTTTTCACCATCTGCTTCACTTTCAGTGGTGACATTCGTTGGTGTTGCTCCGCCTTCAAAAGTAAAAGCTGGCAGCTTGAAGTAGTCGCCTAGAACTTCTTTGGTCTCTTGATCAAAGTAAAACGCTTGGTAAGCCCCAGCTGCTGCAGCTTGACCATTAGTCAAACCGGTAATTTTAGCTGAATACTTACCATCATCCCCAATAACACCAGTAAACTTGGCGTCATCCGCCGTAGGTTTGATGATTGAACCGTCTGCAATTGCAAGTTTCATTGTCATAAAAAACTACCCCTTTTCAATAAAATATGTGATTGAATTTAAAAGTTTCTTGTTGTCAATCAGTGGATCGTTAAATCCCTTGACTGATCTTGTTAGTGACGCGTTGGATGGCTTACTAAAGTAACGAATTGTACTTTTCATATTTGCCACCACACGTCGTCCCATAAGTGTTTGAACCTCTTCAACTGATAGCTTACCCACCATCATGTTCCTAACCAGTAAGGCCCCATAGCGGGACCACAGCTGTATATGCTGAGCGTATGTGTATCTTAGAAAGGGTCTAGCAGGTATACGGGTCTCTTTTCGCAAAATGAACATGATTTTTAGTCCACTAGATGAACTCCCGTCTTTTAAAGCAAGCACATTCTTTCCTTTAGGGCGGAACATACCGGGAACTTGACTGGCATGTTCAACATGCATCTTTCGAGCATTTTCAGTGGGAATTACCAGCCAGTCACCATGTACTGGACGGATGGTTTTACCATATTCCTGAACCAAAGCGATCATCGTTAAATGACGATCTGAACGCGGCACGCCAATAATGATATTATCTCGTTGAAGCTGTTCTAGCTGTGAGATAGCATGAGCCAACGTGTTACTCATTCAGTCCACACTTCCGCCCAGTTGCCACCAGTACCAGCAGAATCGACAAGCTCATTGTAGTCAATCAAAAATGAGTCATTGCCACTAAGCTTGTCGAAGTTGTTTTGAGAATTGCCGAGCGTATCTGCCGAAGCAACTGGTCCGTAGCTCATAGCAGTCGCAACGAAGAGCAAATGGCGAGCGTAGTCGATGGTTCCATCGAACAGGTCGTCATCCTCCAACCCATCTCGTGTAGCCTTTCGGTCAGCACGTTCAATTGCCTTGGTGACCACGTCTTCCGGTATGCTCTGAAACATTACTTCGATGCCTTTGACGTCGTCTACAGTGACTGTACTATCGGCCATCTAGCTCACCTCCCGACTACTTTCCGCCGGTTGTGTTTGACGTGGAAGCGGCTGTTGAAGGCTTCGCCGTTGTGTTGACGCCTGGAATGACAAAGTCTTTGTCGATGGTGAAACCGTACTTGATGATATGAATATCTCGGACATCGTTAACGGGCGCATATAAGGCCTTGGTGCCATCTTTCAGATCAGCCTTCCACTTAGTCGGATTAGATTCAACAGCCATGTCAGCCATCGTCCCAGCGACGTGCATCGTGCTTACTCGCTTTTGACTGATGGCAGAAATACCACCTTGGTGTAATTCGTCACGGACCAGAGCAACACCATGTGCTGGTGTTGCAATAGAGTAGTTAATCGCCCCAGAACCGTAAATGTAGGCACAGGTCTTACCATCAGTGGTCAACGGAACTTGGTCATCTTGGGTGATCAACATGCCGTTATAGTTCCCGATAGGCTTGCCACCGTCACTTGGTTGTACGAAGGTAATCAGATTTTGGTTAAGCAGATAGTTGTATGTCCCTGAATTAACTGCCATTCGTGTTGGCTTATCACCAGCAACATCACCCATACGAGCCATTGCTTTGATAAAGTTAGTCGCTGAGAAGTCTTTTTCAGCACCGACACCAAAGGACTTAGCTTCCAGAATATCTGCGTTGAGATACGTTGCATTTAAGACCTGGAACATACGTTGAGTGTCAACATGGTTCCAATAGTCAGGGAACTGAGCGGACAAGGCATTAAGTGTCTGGGCGCCAGTCACCATCTCATCATAATCAGAGCTCCCAAATACTTGTGCATCAGTCATTTTGACATCGTTTTCAGTGAAACTAGTTCCGTCATGAGCGACTAAATCGGTATGATTGTTCCAGTCTTGTGGTTCCAACGTTTCGTCGATATGCTGTACGTGAGGAATGGTAATAAAAAGCCCCCGACTTAGCAGTTGGGGACCGAGTTTATCATCATTCTTTAAAATTCCAGACCGAATCATGGCGTTCGTCTCCGTCATGCGATCATAAACCCAATCTGCCCAGACTTCAGGAATAAAATTCTGGGATAGATCGGCGATGGTACCGTCAATAATTGCCATCTTTAATTACTTCCTTTCAATTTTTGATAAAGTTCTTTGTCACTCTTGTAGAGGTCCATTCGTTCCGCGGGATCCATGGCTTCGAATTCCTTACGTGTGATATCGCCTTTGTTGACGGCTGGCCCAGAGTTGCCCCCTTGTGGCGTCCGTCCACCCTTAGAACGTTCAGCGATGGTTTGATCAATGGCGCCATTGAAAGTCTTCTCGAAGGCTTCTACGTTTGCCTGGCGAGTCTGAGGATTGAGGTCGGTGAGTGATTTGGCAAACGACTTAGGCAAACCCTTACTGGTCAACAATTCTTGGGTCGCCGTCAAGGCATTCTGGCGTTCTTGCTCTTGTTGTTTCTTATGCCATTCGTCCTGTTCCTTTTTGAGAGCTTGGCGCTCATCATCGAGTGCGGCCTTAGCTTTCTCCTCAGCAGTCATTTGGGCACGGGTCTCACCCTCTTTGAGATACTTAGATTTAAGCTCGTCCTGTTGCTTCTTCCACTCGGACTTGTTCTTTTCATCGACCTCACGAGCCTTAGCAGCCATCATCTTGTTAACATCTTCTTGAGTGTACGTCTTAGGTGTTTCATCTTGGCCGCCATTTTCAGCGAAGTATTGTAGGTTCAATTTCATGGGTTTCATGGTTTGGTTCCTCCTATCGGTTTAAGTGAGAAGCACTAGATTGCCGGTTCTTTAACGCCCGCCGGTAAAAAAGGGCATAAAAAAACACTCATCTGCGAGTGCTAATAGACAAACGGAATCTTGCTACAACGACAGTTTGGGTGTGTATCACCAGGAATTGATGGTGCACCCGCTAATGTATAGGGACCTTGATCTGCGATTGCTTGACATTTTTCACAAGCCCCAGGCTCAGTCACCCATTGCACCATGGAGACGCCGTTCAAGCGATAGGTTGACATATTGACTTCATCAATAAGCCTAGCAGACTCAGTACGAATAATTCGCTGTGTGCTATAGTCCACCTGCTTCATTCGATCAGCCAGAGATTGCCTTGGTCGAAATTGCTTAGGATTTACATGTTCAGCTAACATGCCTTGCATATCCTTTAAATCCATTCCATGACGTAAGTGCTTGTTTACCAACGTCTGTACGTCATTAGCCATTTCTTGACTGTTCAACCACAGTTGATCACTCCATAAATTGCGAGTCTCCTGCTGGGTGATCACACTTTTAGCAGTAGATTCAGTTGGTAGCTCATATATAAGCGGCGTCTTAACTTTTCTGTCAAGATATTGTTCTAAATTAACCTCAAGATGTTTTATCTGGCTAGCCTGATCAGTAGTCAGACGGTCATTGATTAGCTGTCGCATGTTTGCGGTCATGTCTACAACAGCAAGACCAATGATGGCATCAATCATGTTTGTCAGATCATGCCCGGCCTGATAGCTATATTTTCCTGCCTGATATTTAGCCTCATCATCCCAACTGACCATATCAACAGAGTTGACTGCTTTTTTCCATTGCTGCATATCCCAACCCGTTATTGCATGACGAGTTTGAGCAAGTGACAGCCCAGTTTCACCGGCGTACTGCATATAAAAGTCCTGAAGGTTGTCTCTAATCATCGTTAGTGCCTGACGATATAGCCTATCGGACTGTGAGTTACTAATTTCATCTTGAGCTAGGAGTTCATTGATACGTCGTTTCTCATTCTGCTGCGCCAGTTGCTGGATTGTGGCCATCAGGATCACCATCTCCTAGATTTTTCTTTGCATCACTCAAGGCTTGCTGAAAAGTGCCGTGTGTATTCCCAACATTTTTCTCATCCTCAGTATTCTGGCGTTCATCTTCGGTACCACTTGGAACACCCGTGATATCAGCCATCCGATCATGTGCCGTCTTGACGGACATAGCACCCGCGGCCAGCGCCTTAGTAATGAGGTCGACTTGCTTGGCATCATCCTTAGGCATGTTTGGTGTGAAGGAAACGGTGACGTTGCGGTAGTCCTCAGCATTTACACTTCCAGCCTTCGCGTTTTCCCACTGAATCGCTAGCAGGCGTAGGCGCCACATGATACTGGACTTAAACGCGTTCTGCAATTGAGCTTGGTGTTGATCAGTCCCCCACAGCTTGTAAGACAACTCTTCACCACTTGAGTTTCCAGAGAAGCTCTCATCGCTCATGTCCGGGGTGTTGGTCCCTTGAATGATGCGTTGCTTGATTTCATCAATATAAGTCTTCCAGTCAGTGGCATTGGTCTCTTTGGTCAGATACTCGGCCGTGGTCTGATTGAATTGCTTATTGCCATTGGCGTCCTTGAAAACGTAAGGCTTGAGAAACATCGTATTAGCCATTGTGTTAACTGCAGGCTTCATAGCCTGCTTATTTTGCTTCCCATTGTGATCTTTGAAATCGTAAGTGATTTTCCCCGTGACGTTGTCAACGAAGAGATAGTCACCATTGCTGTCAGTCATGGGGTCCTTGTGGTTCCCACGCTGGAAAACACCGGAAACAACTAGCTTGGCATTGCTGAAGTCCTCCTGGGAGTTAGCCATCTCACTCTTCGCGATGTCGTAGGCGTCAATATTGTCGATTTGGCCTTCCCAGATACCCACTCGCTCCTCATTGAGCCGATATTCTAGCAGCTGGACGTGTCCAAACAGATGTGAGCTACTGTACGTTTGTGTCCAATTGTAAGATGGGTCACCCTTGGCATCGAAGTAGTAGACGTGGTCCTCGGTGTAGACTTCGATTTGGTAAGTCGTCACATTCTGAACGTTGACTGCAAAGTAGCGGACAGCAAACAGCTCGACGGGCTTCACGTCCGTAGACCACACCACAAACGCCTGGTTCGGATCGACTGCTGCCATCTCGGGCACATTGCTGCCCTTGGGGCAATAAATCAGTTCGTAAGCTCGGCCCGTGTTACAGGCGTTCTTGAACAACGTCATCTCATGGTATGGCTCATTATTGACACGATTAAAGACCTTCAGTTGGTCAAGAAAGTTCTGCCCGTCGTCCTTATCATTCTCCGGATTGTCGTACCCGTAGGTCAAAGGATTCGCCAGCTCGTATCCAGTGTGAATGTCCGTGATGTACTGGGGATAGCCGGAGTTGATTTTCTCATCTGACTGGTTCGGACCCTTACCACTATTCCAGTAATGAATATTTTCATCACCGGCATAGTAGCGCTCCAGCTCCAAAATACGAGGAAGCTGATAGTTATAATGATCGTTCACGTACCATTGGATTAGCTCAACCATTTTTTCCGATGCTATCTCCCCGCTGTTCTCGCAAGCGGCTTCCCAGCGGCTTCGTGGGATTGCATACGTTTGGTTTGCTTCGAAGGAGTAGCGGCCACCGTAGCGCCGCCCATTAAGCATCGTGATTGAATTCCACATTGGACGGATAGACCGTCCGTGCGCATTTCTGTCATTGGTTTCCGCCATTTATCTCACCTCAAATCCATTCTTCTCCAGGGTCAATTAGACCCTCATTGGCTAGTAAATCTTCTTGCTCATCAATATCGACATCGGGGTTAAGAGCGTCGTTACGCTTCATAACGGCCTCAGTGGCCACACCGTAGCGAGTCATGTCCATATCGTCATCGTTGAGCTTAACCGGTTCTCCGGTCTTCTCGTCCCATACGTACTGGTAAATTTCATCTAAGAAGCAGCTCTTAGGATTATCGATAACGCTCTGAAGCACCAGAAACTGTCGCCGTTTGATCTTACCAGCAACCATTTCTGTCCCAGTTAAACGTGCCTTATAGGCGTTATCAGCATTAAATTTCTCATCTTGGAAGCGAGCCACGTACTCTGGACGGGCAGAATCACAGTGGAACGCGATATTTCGCCCGTACTTCTTACAAACCTCTCGGGCCACATCAATCCAATAATCAATCTGTTTATGCTGGCGCGTGGTTTCTTGAAGCAGGTAGGTCGTACCCTGGGCATCTTCGGCAAACACGCCGATGACCCCTTTATGTTCAAACCCCCAGTCAACCGCGGCGTAGTAGTGCAAATGCTGGTGGGTCTTGACTTGCTCAAACTGCTCATCAGGAATGATATTCTGGTCCTTGTCGAAATCACTGTAAACTAAGCCTTCGCCAGCAGTCCACAGCCCTTTAATTGCGCGATCATAGTACATGCCGCTCGGCGTCGTTGCCTTCAATCCGCGAACGTAGTCAGGATCTAGCCGGGTGTTGTCGTCGATGGTAAAGTGATTGGTCACAATCTCCGGCGATTTGTTGTCGATGTACTTAGTCTTAAGCCAGTGTGTTGGAACATCAGGGTTCGTGTCGCAAACAACACGGGCACCGGGACGTGAACACCGCTGTCGAATTTCAGCGAAAACTTCCTCGTTAGCCATAGAAGCTTCGTTAATGTACGCTCCTGTGGCCGTCATGCCCCGCACGGCTCCTAGCCCAGCAATTGACCCAGTAAAGGCTTGAACGACTGTGACGGGCGGTAAACCGTTGAATTTGATTTGGAAGGAATTGTGCTTGTCAAACTGAAACTGCAAACCGAAAGTGTTGGCCAGCTCAACCAGGATGTTGTTGTAGATGGATTTGCTAGAAACACCGGCCAGAATGTAAAGCGGGTGTGCAACGCCCAACTGCTTGGCCAACCGCGCCGCGTATCGCGTTTCCAACAAAAAAACGAAGTTGTCGACGTAGGTCTTACCAGACCGGACAGCTCCGTAATTGATCATCAATTTCCACTCTTTATTGGTCAGCTCTTGGCGCAGAACCGTCATTTGCTTGGGAGTGAACAGACGGCTTAGTCGCTTGTGGCTTGTCGGCAGCTCCAGTCCGCCCCGTTTCTTCTTGACCAATCTCATCATGCCCTTCTTCATCATCTTCTAACGTCTCCTCCGTAATTGTGGTTAGCAGCTGGTCCAGCGTATCCATTTGGCTGCTATGTGAGTTAGTTGCCCCGGCTGCCTTGGACTCAGCAATTGATGCTTCAGCCTTAATCTTTCGAGTTTTAGCCGATTCCAGCTCGGGATTGAGGCCTTTACTGATTCCCAAGACGCGGGTCAGAATGTCGGCAGCTTTCATCGAATCTGAGTTCTTGGTCTTGGTGTCGACCACATCGTCAACATCTTCGTAGACCAGCTTGTCGTACGTGTCCCCATCCGAATTGGTCATGGGAATAGTTCGAGCCTTTCGCAGTGTGACAACAACCTGCTCCAGCTCTTGACGACGCATGATTCGGGTCAGGAACTCCAAGACCTCCTGCTGGCTGGCAACTCGCTCACTAGCAAGTTCTTTAAGCCGGGCATCGATATAATCCTTAATGGCAGGTTTTAGCAGGTTTTCCTGTCCAATGACCCGGGCGGTCTTCTTGCTATATCCGGCTTTACGGGCCGCATCAGACGCGTTCCCACACTCGATGTAAGCATCAGCGAACTTCTGCTGTTTTGATGTTAATTTATGTTTCATTACATACCACCACACCTCCGTTTTTGAAGTCTGGCACATTTGATGCATATTTTGTGCACAATGAGTGTACTCCCTCCGCCCAATCTCTTGGTATAATTGTCCAAAAGAGGTGATAAACGATGAAACCTAGCGATAAGATAAACAAGGTTATACTTGAATTTCTTAAATCGTATAACGATGAAGTAAATCTCGTTGTTTTTAAAAAACTATTTCACGCAGGTGCTTCAGAAGGTTATTCTAATTCTCAAATCGAAAAAGCATTTGTCGCAATGGATCGCGAAAACGCAGGGTTACTACAGCCTGAACTCATGCTAGATGCACAGGGAAACGGAACTTTGAATACGTCCCTTGCCGATTCCTGGCTATCAATGAAAGGAGAAGATTACTTGGACAATTTAAATCATCCGAAAGAGGAAGAAACATTAAGCCAAAGCTTTACTATAAATGGAAATAATATTTCAATCGGTAACAATAATCAAAACTCATTTTCCGATAATCACTCTATCAACGTAACCGCCCAGATTGATAAGCTTTTGTCTTACAAAAGCAAGCTTGACCCAGCCGATCAGGCCACACTAGATCAATTTGCAAAGGAAGTACAAAATACTCTTGCTTCCCAAGACAAGCCCAAGCAAGGCGCACTCAGCAAGTTCGGTAATTTCCTAGATAAAACTTGGAACACCATTAGCCCCGTAGCCGCACCACTACTGGTTGAACTTGCAAAAAGAACCTTGTTCTAATTGATACGTTTAAGCCGTTCGCAATCGTGCAACGGTTTTTTCTTATCTTCCCGTTCTCGGCGCTTCTTGGCCTTAAGCCAGCGATCTAAGTCACCTAAGCACCGTGCTTCGGTTGAGCTGACCAGGCCAAACTTTGTATTTACCATCTGGCCCATGCCGGCCACCTCCTAATTTTAGACAAAATAAAAACGCCCCGAAGGACGTTGATTTAAGCAATCGTTGGTGTTCCATCTTTTACCGCTTTTACCATTCGTTCGATATCCTCGACCATCTTTGTAGGTCCTGCCCCTGTGTTATGGTAGAAAATTGTGTTCATTCTACCAATGTCGAACGGCAACTTTTTATCATAATCATTTTCATAGCTTTCCTCATCACAAATAATAATCGTTTCTTTACCCAAAGTATGGCACATCCCTAATTCATAGTATACGTTAGGGTTTTTATCACTAATATCAACAATCACAATCTTAGCCTGGTTAATATACGTCCAAATATTCTCCATGATATCCATATTAGGCTTAAACATGTTTCCGGAACGTACAACTGTCATACCAAAGTCAGATTCAAGTTTTGGCTTGATAACCTCGTCAAATATTTCTAATCTGCCCTTAGTAAAGGGCAGGGCACAAAATACCATATTCTCATCAACTGAAATATCTCTGGCCTTAAAAATCGGATTAACCCGCATATTTCCTACCTGCTTTCTATCACGTACACTTTTAATTAAATCATTGGCCGCCTTGTCAAATTCAACATAGCATTTATTCATCCCTCTATCTGATACAAATAAGCTTAATAGTTGACCAAACCTCTGGAAATAATTATCAGCCATCACCGATTTACTCAAAGTTTCCTCTTGTATTTGAAATTGTGACAATCCATTTAGCTCCATAAATACCGCATCATTAAACCCCATTTTAATTTTGACCATATCATAGAAAGCATTTCTAAAATGAACAAAATTTGGATTAGCCGGTTCCCTATACTCTAAAACTTCACTCAGTGTGCTTATCTTATTAGTTGCTTTCTCAAATGAGAAGGCAACTATTAACCTATCATCATAGTCTCCAACTACCAGATTGATAGGGGCCTGCAGCATAAAATCATATTTACTAACGCCATAGCTTTCTCTCAATGTCCAAGCCCTAAATATAATAGCATCTATCAAAATTTGAAAAGTCTCAAATCTCAAACCAGCGACCTTATTTGGTGTTGATAGATCTTTGAAACTGAATGTTACCTCAGAAAAAAATTTCATAACTAGTTCCTCCAAACGATAACCTTATTCTATACAAGTTTCGTCGAAAAAACTATTCAACAGTCAAATAAAGCCCGGTCATCACTCCGGGCACTAAATACGAAATCACCTAACCGATGCAGGCGAGACTTCTCAACCGAGAGGAGTCTTCACCTCTTTTCAATTAGATTTTTGACCCAATGTTAAGCAAGATTTGTTTAGGGCCAATGTACTGGCAGGGATTCGCACCCTGCATAGCCTTAGTGTGCTATGGCTGGATTCTAACCAGTAACCTCACGCTTATCAGGCGTGCGCTCTTCGATTGAGCTTACATGTCCGGCCTTGTCCCATGAAGTTAGGAATTTCAGTTCTTACCCTCATGAGTCAATGCGTCTACCTATTCCGCCACAGTACGTGATGGGCGCTATATCCTTGGATGAACGGGAGAGCTCATCTCCTTAGGTTTATTTGCGCCCAATGGACCTTGTAGGATTCGAGCCTACGACCGAACGGTTATGAGCCGTCTACTCTAACCAACTGAGTTAAAGGTCCTTAATGGCCGGCTATGCAGGCCGGTCAATTTTATGCAGGAGTTTGGCGAGTTAGAACATACGCTTAAATGAAGGGGAGTCGCCTCCCATTTTGTAATACTCGCCAATGCACGCAGCGGGAGTCGAACCCGCGTCAAACAATTACTGTCTGCTCTGCCATTGAGCTATGCGTGTTTTTCTTAATTCTTTCGATGTTACTAGAATAACCCTTAAATATGGCTAGTGCCTGCTGTCCGACTGCACAAAAACTGCACTCAAACTGCATCAAAACTGCTTTTTTTAAAAATATGGAGATCATCAAGCATGTAGCAATCGGCAAACTGTAATAGTGCTTTTGGCTTCCAAACGTGGAAATAGCTGGACTCAGAAAATCCTAAGTCCATAAAGCACATAGTATCTGATAGTTCTTGTAGATATAGTTCATCTAAGATATTCTGGCAATCTTTATCACAGTGTTTAATTGCTTGGATTGTCCGTTTGACGACTTCTTCGGCATATAGCCGCCGCACAATTCTTGACTCTGTCGCGTTACCTGATGGCTGAGATTTTGGCATTCCATCATAGCTAGGTGATTTTAAATCACTCATTGACTGTCCACTGATACGGACCATCTTAGGCAATACTACAGATAAAAAGTGTGTCACGTTTTGCAAAGTTGCTCCAGCATCTACTTCTGGGAAGAGACTTCCCATATTCACATTGTCAAAATCCAATTCAGCCAACCCTTTCAGCCCCTATCAATGGTATAATTAATTTGTTGACCATTGAGTAAGAACAAATTTGGGTAAGGGCTGTTGTGTCAGCCCTTTTTTGCTGTCTAAATATTTTGTGATTGCTTTTCCAGCTATAACCCACGCTCATAAACTGCATGGTTGAGTGCCACATCGCCGCCATAGCTTGCCATACCTTGCATCATGTAATTGCGATACTCAATCTGTTCGTGTGTACGTTACCAATGACTTCAATCTCATTAATATGGTCACTAACTAGCATCTCATTCCCAGTAGCCAAGTCTTCTCCAAGGATATAGCTATTGCCATCCTCCATAATAACTTGTGAAATTTTAGGTTGAGCATACTTATAGCTAGACTTAACAATGTCGCCTTCGTAGATTTCCTTGCCATTGGCATCTTTCAGGCCGGTATATTGCTCCAATTTAAGCTGGCTATTGTCTCCAACAGGGCCATCATTTCCACCTTGCACATTACCATCAGCAGGACTAGCTTCAACCCAGTAAGCCTTGCCATCTATAAACTCTATACAGTCGACTTGTAGCATTTTATGCTGCGTTTCGTCCCACACTCTAAATTTTGGTATCATTATTTGTCCTCCCAATCTCAACATCACTCGGTGCCACCTCAATATGCCTGTGGCTGCCTTCAACTTTCATCATCGCTAACCGCCTATCACCACGAGTGATCCAGCATATCCATGTTGCAGGCTGTTTATCGTGGCGTCGGTAGCAATACACCTTATCGCCGTGCTTCATTGTCTGCCTCCCGTAGCTTCTCTCGCATGCAGCGCACCCAATCCTTATCACGGTGCATAACCCTAGCAATTCCTTGGTTGTTAGGCTTGTTCATGTGTTTGACGGTGTATTTCAGCTGTGTCAATTCATCTGGTGTGGCTTGAAAGTGCAGTTCACCATTATTTTTCATCTGTTTGCGTAAACTTTGAATGTATCCAGAAGATTTTTGTTTATCTAACGTAATTTGAGTATTTGTATACCCATGACAAATCAAATGACGTAATACCTCATTTGCTGGTGTATGTTCGTAATCATTAATTCGATTAGCCTTCGTATTAATCTTCTCAGTAACCTTTTCAGGCCAATTACTTGGCTTTCCATAATTATCTTCAGCGTCGTTAATTAAGTCCATTAGTTTTGAATTTCTCGCCATTTTAGTCAATCCTCTTTCCATTATTCACCTAAGAGTGTACCTTCGACCCTAAACCTTTCTATCAGCTTTAGCTCGTAATTGGCTCATCGCACGAGAATCTGGGGCCAATAAAGTATTAATAATGAGGCTATTTTCAATTATTTGGCCTCTTTGTTCACGCCTCCGTAACTGTGACTTCGATACGTGGATCGTCTGAGTAGTACTTGCTGGCTGTTAAATCAACAATGCAGTTGTCATCTTTCCAGATAACGCCTGTGAGCGCGTCTTCAATGAGCTTGACGTAATTGGACGTGTCTGGTTTAACTATTGGCCGATGAACGTTCTGGGCCCGTCTAGCATGTTCAATGTTACTGACACTGTCCTGTATTGGCCGATAAATGGCGATGTGTACCGACAATGGTTTTTTGCCAATTAAATCACCGTGATACTGTTTGCTAGCTTCCAATGACACATACTGCTTATACGCCCGACTTTTCAACGGATCATACGCATGTCCGCTACGATTAAAACGTGGCCGCGCTGCTGGTACTGGTTCACCATATACGACTAACTCAATCACCGGCGACACCTGCCAATGGTAATTCTGTCTGCTGAATCAACATTTTGGTAGCAGTGCTGGGCCGCCAGTCATCGATGTACTTCATAGCTTTGTCGAAGTCCTTGGCCTTAATCTGGATTCGTGCACGGACGCCACAAACTTGATTTAGTCCGCCATTGATATCTTTATACAGTGCCGACCGTTGCTCCTTGGTCAACTGCAGATGACGGTCACGAACGTAGAAATTGACTGCCCTAGATACGCCACGGCTGACTGTCGTATAGTCGCCAGTCTCTAGTCGGCGATTCTCCTCGAAGTCGTCCATGCGTTCCTCAACGTGGTCTAGCCGATGATTGGCACGGCTCCCAGTCTCAATCAACAAGTCAATTTTCTGTTCTGGCGTCATGACCAGTTCGGCTTGCTTGGCTCGCTTCTCCATCGAAATAAAGTACTCGCGGGCCTGCTTGCCCTTTGGTGTTCTCTGAATCATTGACACCTCTTTCGCCATGTCCAAAGCCATTGCATATTCAATGCGAGGCCGACCACCACGGCTTTTCCCCGAAAGTGGGGAAAAGTCCTTACCTTCGACAAACCCGTAATCAGTCATGTCTTTAAACCAAGTTGAGAAGTCTTTCCCAACCTCCAAAAAGTCATGCAATCCTCGAGCATCAACTGCAACGCTATCGCTACCGTTGCCCATAATTAACTCTTGTAAATTTTTCATGGTGTAGCCTCCTAGTCAAAATTTCTGTCCCCGTGTGACCGTACAATCTCCCAAAGAATCTCCGCCGCTGCACGCCGCCGATGTGTCCCAGGCCGCTTGAATTTGCTACGCAAGCCCGTCCAATTTCCATTGGGGCAAAGCACCGCGTCAACATCCCTAGGCAACCGCCGCTCTTCGTAAAGTTGAACAGCCAGCTCCTCCGTGGTCACCAAGTAGTTTTCATCCCCGTAGAAGGTCAGTCCGTGGCCTGACTGGAAGTCTGCCATAGATGACTTGACCTCGTAAAAAGCAAAGGTGCCTAGCTCTACGGTGGCCGGCTCATCAACGAGATACGGCGTAAACGGCTTGAATCCCACAAAGTCCACACGCCGGTTACCGGCCATATTTTTGTCAAAATTAACCTCCGGGCTCCAGTACATGTGTGCGGTACGCAAGCGATTTTTGACTAACTCGCTTAGTTTGTCTGTTATCTCCGGCCTTTTACTCATGGTGTAGCCTCCTGTTCTGTTTTTCCATTCTGCTGTAGTCGCGCAATTCGCGCGTTAATCTCTGCTTGCTGCTCAGCCGTTAATTCAGTTCGGGTAGCCGTTGGAGTGGCCCCCGTTTGTGCCCAGTCTGGCAAGGTTTCTTTGGTGGTTGTCTTCTGCCCCTGACGAAGTGGATCAGGCGTCATATCCAATGTGTCAGTCCACCTGTGCTCAGCAATCCAGTTATCAGGATTCTTGGTATACTGTTCAGTCCGTTTTTTAATTTTGCAGTATTCTGCATACTTCTTGGCACCAGTTTCAATGTCATCGGGACTAAATCCGTTGTCAATGGCAATCTTAAACTCATCAAATGCCTTATCGAATCCTTGTTTTTTTGGATAGGTTAGCCAAAATCCAAGATTGAATCTTTCTCGAAGCTGGTCATCAGTCACCTTTGGTTTAGTATTATCTGATTTACTATTATTTCCTTTAGTATCCTTTAATATACTTTGTGTACTCTCAACGTTGGAAACGGAGTTATCAGTGTTGGTTACTCGGTTTCCAACGTTGGAAACCCGCAATAAACTAAATTTTGGTTCGATATGGTGATTTTTCTTCTGGCGCGCTGCCTGCTCATATCTAGCCTGAATACCATGGGAAGTTAAAATGTGATATTTTTCAAACATGCCATTATCGAAGAATCCAACTTCTGTGGCCCGTTTTACCAGTTCATCTACCGCACTTTCCTTGGTACCGACTTCGTCAGCCACCAAGAAGCACATATCTGAATCCCACACGGCGTAATACCCTTCATCACGATAAATATTACCCAGCAGGCTCAGCAAGATGGACCCTGTAGCGATTCCACAAGAACGCATGATCTTTCGAATCTTGATATCTCTGAGAAAATCAACATCTATTGAATAGTAATCAATTCCTTTTTTTATTGGACGTGCCATTTACGCACCCCCTAACTGTCTAGTAAGTCATCAACGCTGATGATGTTTTCAAGCTGCTTATGTTCACGGCAATAAGCACAGCTACCACATGGAACAGGGGCCTGTACACCAGCAATTACATCCTCAAAATGGGGCAGTTGCTCGTCTATTCGTTGCAAGGCATCCTCCATATACTCATGAGGAATCGTGATAACCGCCTTATTCGGCGGACTTTGCTTTGTTACTGCAACAATGTAGGGTTTACACTCGATTCCGTACTGCTGCTTGACTAGCTCGCGATAGACAGCCATTTGAAGCTGGTAGTCATATTTCAGAACGAATGGTACCCACCGGTGACTACGGCTATCCCAAAACCGCTTAGACAATTCCTGCGTTGTCTTTAGATCGATGAAATACCCACGATCTAAGTTCAAACAGTCCAATTTGCCCATCCATTTAACGCCAGAAATTACGCCAGTAACGATTGATTCCTTTTCACCTTGATATAACTGCGTGAACGTCTTGTCGTTTTTGAGCGAGTCAATCATGATGTCGGCCTGCTTGTACTCACTTTTTAGCTGGCCTTTAGTCTTACCACGACTGGATAACATCACTTCCTTGTTGGCATCTAAGAACCGTTTGTGGGCCTCCGACGACTCGAAATAGCTGTGCAGGTCATTACCAACCAATAAAGCGGTCTTATCCTCATCAGGTGCCCACTCGCCTCTCAATTCAGCTAATGCCTCTGCCTCACAGGCAACGAACTTCTTAAACCAAGTTGGGCTCATGAAGTTTTTATTGGCTTCTTGACCATAGTAATTGTCAGAACTTAGAATGAACGTCTGGTGGGAAGAGTTCACCCTGTCCTTCTTCGGTGCTGCTTGCATAGTCACCATCCCCCTTATGATTTTCAGATTCTTCAAGGCCATCCAAAATATTGTTGACAGTGTCCTTGTCTTGCTTATCACCCGGTTTCATATTTTCAATAGAGCGAATATCGTCAGAGCTACTTTCGTCCGTATTTGTATCAACCGGTTCTTCTTGTTCTGCCGGTTCATCCGTTTCTGCTTGTTCAACGGGTTCAGGAGGCGTTGGTTCCTCTGTATCCGCATTACCGATCAAATCTGTAACCTTTTTAGGTGTCACATCTTTGGCTGTTTGATCATCGTCATACTCGTTGGAAGTAGTGTTATTGATGGCTCCAACGACCAAATCTGAATCATCAGAAGTATTTAAAATGTTCTTAGCGGCCCGGTTAAGAACCGTTCGTTTAGCCATCTCGTCACTGAACTTGTTCTGCACAGCCCCTTTAGACCGTGTCTGTGACCAGCTATTTTTGATTTGCTTGAAGGTCATGATAGTATGCTGGTGAGTTCCGTCAGCCATCTCAATGACGGCATAAACGTACTTAATTTCCTTATCGAGTCCCTCCAACGTCGGCTTCCAATCCCTTACGACCAAACGATCATTTTGGGCACCGATTTCCAGCCCGTCACCTTCATGAACCACATTTGCCCAGCAGTCGTGTACCTCAGATAGTCGCTTTAGCGCCGCCTGCGTTCCAAAGTAGGAACGTTGCATTTTAACCTGATTGCCATATCTGATGAAGTACACTTGGGTCTTGGCCGGTGTTAATCCCTGAACCACCATATCCATGAGGGCATTGGCGATTGAAGTCTTCATTTCAGGCATGTGAGTAGCCACTTGAATCAAGTCCCCATCGTTATTTCCCTTTAGCGCGAAGAATGCGGACTTGAGGGCATTTCCAACAGCATAGTTGGCTGGCAGCTTCAAGCCATTCTCCTGATTCATCATTTGATTAATTTGGTTCTGAACACCCGCGTCTAGTGAACGTTGGGTTTCTGCAACTTCGTTTGTAGCCATTTATTCTTCCTCCTCCAAATTGGGTGACCAAGCAACAAGCTCGTCGCTGATGCTGTATAGCCGATCAATCTCATCATTGCTAAGTCGATCATTCTCGGCCAACAATTGAACTTCCTTGAACAGATCAGATTTAATGTCATCTAGTTCAGCTAAATTAGTAGCAACCACTGCTTTAGGCTGGAAACGACTACTTGTGTGTACCTTGACTACGTCCATGAGATCGCCTCCGCGCCTTTAAAATCTTCCAAGATAGCTGCCAGATGGTCATAGTCCCAATCAATCTGGGCTCCGTAATCCTCGCCCTCAGCATCTAAAAAGTCGTGCATTGAAGCTTCATCGGTCGGCACATATCGGCCTTCTGCTTCCCAATAAGTTTCACCAGAAATCATGGGGTTGCCATTGGTATCTTTGGTCATGAATCCCGTTTCAGGCTGTGATTCCAGCCGATTCATGTACCGGACAAAATCGAATGTTGCATGATCTGGCACGTTCATCGCCATTGCAACCACCGCCCATCTGGAGTAGAATTAAGGTTATAGAAATAGGATAAATGTAATTTATCTTTGAGTTCTGAGCTGCTACTCAGAGCTCTTTTTTTATGCCAAAATGTCATTTTTTGTCCTCCAATCCGAAGAAATCCATTGCCCATGCTTTCCAACCGCCCATGTCGTGGACGCTCTCTGCAAGCTTGAATCCTAGAAACATTGCCCCAGAAATCAATCCGAACCATGACACACACTCGCCGACATAGTAATAAAACAAATCCATTTTGATTGCCTCCTATACCGTTACACTCTTTCGATTACGGTTTTCTTCAATCCACTCATCAATTGCTGGTCGAAGATCAATTGACAAGTTATCATGCATGAATCGATCAACCTCGAATTTTGGAATTGATAATTGTCCCAGCTGTAAGCAATTTAGCTTCCCCAATCCAATCAGCGCCCGGACCTTGTTCGGAGAAATCTTTAGTTTTTTGGCCGCCTGTGGAATTGTGTAAACATCTGCATCAACCGTGCGCTTGAGCACTACTGTTTTAACCATTTGAATCCCCCTAACTTGTTATGCTTGTTGGTTTCATGGACAATCTTTAGCATGTCCTGACGGGACACGTCTTCAAATTGACCATTAAAAAGTAATTCCATACTGATCAGCTTGATTCGCTCGTAGCTGTACTGCTCAGCTTTCTTGCATTGATCATGAGTCCATTTTTCACGTGGCCGGTCTCGCATAAATGTTTTGACTTGCCGTCGAAGCTCTATAACCATCGCGCGTTGATCGTCGATGGCGTCTAGCGTCGCAAACGGTGCATCTCTGAACTTAGGCGACCAATCTTCCGTATCAAACATCTGAATGGCTTCAAAGTATGCTGCGGCTAGCTGATTACTAAACCGGTAGTCTTGTAAGTAAGTCGCATCTTTAACCGCATTAGCTGCCGTTGTATCTACCGTGTGACGATTATTAGCGATGCCTTGAGCCGTTTGTCCGGTATCTTCTGCCATAAGCTTGGCTGAAACGTTATTACGCTTCATTGCATTATCGAAAAATGTACGGATGTCACGAGATGTTTTTATCACATCCATTACAACTGCCTCCTTGTGTTTCGACTGATGTACTACAAGCACTTGTAGTACATAATTTAATTAGAATGAAAATTCTAAATCCTCTTCGGCTCGTTTTTGGCGGATATTTAGCTCACCGCCTGCATCTTTGAATAGCTGATTCAAACGCTTATCTTGTTCACCTGGTAATTCGTCGGCTGCAAGCATGGCTTTTAGCTGACCATCAGTTAGGCCTAACGTATCCTTAATAGTTTCGATCTTTTCTTACCGTGTCATTTTGACACCTCCTTTAATCTGAAAATCCTCTTACCAGTAGTACAACAACGGCAATTCCTAGAAGACTTGCCATCAGCTCACCTCCTCAGTAGAAGCAATAGTTTCTGAATCAGTAACTTTTTGAGTAAATAGCTTTGTGATCGGAATTCCCAACACTTTATGAAGCATCGGAATTGTATTAGCATCGAACGCATACTTTCCGCTTTCGTATCGAGAGTAGTTAGCCTTACTTCCCATGTCTAGGTAATCAGCCATATCTTGCTGGGTCAATTTCAATTCAATTCGACGACTTTTTATTAGACGCAAATCAAGCTCAATCATTCTTCATCCCCCTTTCGGTTACTGATGTATTAACTATGACTATATATTAAGTTACTAATTTAGTAATGTCAAGAAGAATCGTTACTTTTTTAGAAACTTTTTGTTTCCAAAAAAGTAACCGTGCTATCATATAGTTGTCAATACAGTAACGAAAGTGAGGCCAATCATGGATAAAGAATTAATTTCTAGAATTATTGACTTACGAGAATCGCACAATTGGACCCAAAAAGACCTCGCAGATAAGATGGGGTTCAACAAGGTAACAATGAACAAGATAGAACATGGGAATCGAAACATAACCAATTCTGAACTTGCTAAGTTCGCAGACATTTTTGAAGTCACCACGGATTATCTCCTCGGTAAAAATAGTACTCCTGTGTGGGCTAATAAAAAGGATACAAATGACTTAGAAAAATTCCTAACTGATAACGAGGGGTCCATGACTTATGGCGGTGAGGATCTCACAGAAGAAGAAAAAGAACAAGTGCGTGTGGCGATGACAACCATTTTCTGGAAGCGCCATAAACACGACTAGGGGCTGATTGTTTGGAAAAGATAAGTAACGTTGCGAAAACAGTAATGAATCGATACCACACCGCCAATCCCTTTACAATTGCAGAAAGACTCAATATTCAAGTCGAATGGTGCTTGTTTGGCCATTATCCACTAGGTAAAACTGTCTATGATGGTGACCAGCCTGTTGTCATGCTCAATGCAGCAATTAGGCATACTCCTACCCAATATTTCGTTATGGGCCACGAACTGGGCCATGCGATTCTTCAAGAAGGTCTGGTCGGCTACTATACAAGTAGCAACAAGGCCCACGGTCAACTTGAAACTGAGGCAGACGAGTTTTCAGTCGCTCTGATGGGGTTACTGTTTATCGAAGATAACGATCGTATGCCTTATTCATACGATGACTTGGCTCGCCAATATGGACTGCCCTACAGTTTTGATTAGGTAAGCCTACCTGATATGCTTACAAATCTGGAAAAAATATAATGTGTCCAAAACTGACGACGATAAAAGCTGTACATATTTCAGGAGGCCTGTCATGATATACAACATTATGCTTTTTATAGTATTCATAAGCGCAGTTGCTAGTTTAGCGTTACTAATAATGTGGGCCATTAAGAAAATAACCCACACCCCCAAATGGGGGTGGATAAAATGGTGGCATTTTATTGCTGCATTTGTAATTATGTTTGTGTTTACAATGATTGCTCCATCTACCGAAACACAGGCACAGAAAGCGGCAGATCGAAAAGAAGCCATCTCAGAGTCTAGGGATAAAGCCAAACAACAATCGGAGTCGGAATCTAAGCGTAAATCTAGCGAGTCTCGGCGCAACTCAATCAAAGCCGTTGAGTCATCCAAAATAGTAGAAAGCAAAAAAAATGCTGCTAAAGCAAAATCTTCATCCAACAAGGCTAAGCGTGTTAGGGAAAGCAAAGCCGAGGCTAGCAGCAAAGCCGAAAGCATTAGTCGGGCTAAAAAAGTGACGGAATCTAACAAACAAAAGAAACAAAAAAAGGCTAAGGTTAAAAAGAATACAACGAAGCCATCCAACGCATCACGTTACAAATCGATCAGTCTCAATAAATTCACCGACAACCCTATCAAGTACGATGGCGTAAATATCAAAACCTCTGGTATTGTTACCTATATCCAGAAGAATCCGGATGACAAGAATATTTACTATGTCGTAATTGCCCCTCGTGATAAATATACGTCTTCAGGCTATTCAGATGGTCACGGTTCCGTAACCGAAGTAAATATAGATACTATGCATGATACGCCTGTTCATGAGGGAGACTACATTACCGTTAAGGGTGGCGGGTTATCTGGCACCGTACAGCTTAATGGAAAAACTCTAAAATCAGATATCGTTGTTGATAGCTTGACAGTACATTAGCGAATTGCCCTTAAATAGGGCTTTTCTTTAACTCACCGAACGAACATACGTTTGTGTATTTCAACTATTGATATACAAGGAGGAATTATTATGTCAGAAGGATCACTAAGGAAACGTGGAGATAAATGGTACTATTCTTTTGAGGCCGGTAGTATCGATGGATCGCGAAAACGTATCGAACATCCCGGCGGTCGCACCAAAGCAGAAGCATCGGCTGCCCTTCGTGCGGCAATGCAGGAGTACGAAAATGGAGGAGTCAAAATAAGAAGGAATAATTATACCATTCATGACTACTTCGACTACTGGTTTGATAGCTATGTAATGAAAGAGCTTCGACCAAATACACAGAGCAATTATCGGAATGTGATTGATAAGTACATCGATCCGGCAATTGGCAGATACAAGTTAAAATCAATTAGTCCCGCCAAATTGCAAAAGATGATGGATGACTTAGGGAAAACAGGATTGTCAAAACATTCAGTTGAAATTATTTTGACCGTTCTTCGCAAGGGACTAAAGATGGCAGTCTTCCCTTACCAGCTGATTAAAGAAAACCCGGGCAACTACATTGGCATGCCCCGTTTCCCCGACTCCCATGGTAAAACACGGTCAGATTTGCGAATTATCACACTCGAACAGTATCGCCAGATACTCGCAATCACCCCATTTTCCAACCCCTTTAACGTTCCCCTTCAACTAGCATTTGGCACGGGCATGCGCCGCGGTGAGGTTAGCGGGCTAGAATGGAGTGCGGTTGATCTAGAGAATGGAACCATCGACATCCACCAAGCTATGCTTCAAAAGACCAAGAAAAAACGAAAGGCCGATGCTGAATACAAGACGAAAGTAAAATACTCCGATCCGACAATAAAGCCAGGTCATGAACGGTCTTCCAACGCTCCCTGGGATTTAGGTCCACTTAAAACATCCGCAAGCTATCGAAAAATTTCGATTGGGCCTTCTGTTATCGAGCTGCTAAAGAAAAAACGCGCCGACCAAGAAGTTCAGCGGGAGCGCTATGGGAAATACTACTATGATTCTGATTTTGTATGTACGAAAGAAAACGGGAAACCTGTCACCCCGAATTCTATCAAATACCACGCTGATAAAATTCAAAAAGAGTTAGGTTTCCCGTTTGACTTTCATTCGTTGCGTCACACTCACGCAACTATGCTTTTGCAAAATGGAGACAATATCAAATCGATTCAAAAACGTTTAGGTCACGCTAGAATATCGACGACACTAGATACCTATGCCCACGTTACCGATGAGATGAACAAAAAGTCAGTTGACATTTTTGAGGACGTGATGGCCGACGTCAAGCAGAAATCTAGTGATGAAAAACAATCCTAATTTGTCGACATCACGAACCCCGATATTAGAGCATTTGTCGACATCATAAAAATTGCGCCGACAAATCGTAGACAATTGCACATTTTTGTAAATCCTAACGCCCCAGAAACTCCGGTATTACTTAGTTTCGTCTTCGTCAGTTTGTAAAACGGCCATGAACGCTTCTTGCGGAATATCCACTTTCCCGACTGCCTTCATTCGTTTCTTACCAGCTTTTTGTTTTTCCAGCAGCTTCATTCGCCGCGTACGATCCCCACCATACAGATGAGCCGTTACGTCCTTACGATAAGCCTTAATCGTCGTCCGGGCAATAATCTTAGCCCCAATGGCTGCTTGAACTGGAATTTCAAAGTTTTGTCGAGGAATGATCTTCTTTAACCGTGAAGCAATCTCTCGGCCCCGTGCTGGTGCGAACGTCCGGTGCGCAATGAAGCTCAATGCGTCCACCTTGTCACCATTCAACAGGATATCGATCTTGACCAAATCAGCGCCTTGATACCCGTTCATTTCATAATCCAATGACGCATACCCCCGCGTATTGGATTTCAGTTTATCAAAGAAATCAAAAATGATTTCCGACAGTGGCATGTTATAGATAATATTCACCCGATAATCATCCAGGTACTCCATCGTCAAGAATTGTCCCCGTCGGTGTTGGCACAGATCCATCACCGCACCAACATAGTCATTCGGTGCCATGATTGTCGCCTTGACGATTGGCTCTTCAATTCGTTTAATCGCGGACGCCTCTGGCATTTCAGCGGGGTTTTCAACCTCTTTCATCGTCCCATCGGTTAGGTAGGCATGGTATGTTACCGACGGTGCCGTGGTAATCAGGTCTAAATTAAATTCCCGTTCCAGTCGTTCTTGGATAACGTCCATATGGAGCATCCCCAAGAACCCACACCGGAAGCCAAAACCTAACGCCTGTGATGACTCAGGCTCAAACTCTAATGCTGCATCATTTAACTGTAACTTTTCCAATGCTTCACGCAAATCATTGAGCTTCGCATTGTCAGTAGGATACAGACCAGCATATACCATGGGACTCATTTCCCGGTACCCAGGGAGTGCCTTATCCGCGGGCTGATCCGCACTCGTCACCGTATCCCCAACTCGTGTATCCGTAATGTCCTTGATACTAGCCGTGATATAACCAACATCCCCGGCAATTAGGTAGTCTCGCGCAATTGGCTTAGGTGAGTTAACGCCCACCTCTGTGACTTCATACTCACTACCACTATTCATTAGCCGAATCTTATCTCCGGGTTTGACCGTTCCTTCAAACAGCCGGATGCTTAACACTACTCCTCGATAATCATCATAAACAGAATCAAATACTAACGCCTTCAATGGTGCCGCTAAATCGCCCGCAGGTGCTGGAATCTTCGTCACAATCTGTTCCAAAAGTTCTGGAATCCCAATTCCCTGTTTGGCACTCGCTAAAACTGCATCGGAGGCATCTAAGCCGATCACCTCTTCAATTTCATTCTTCACCTTATCCGGATCGGCCGCGGGTAAATCAATTTTGTTGATAACCGGCACAATTTCCAAGTCATCGTCAAGCGCTAAATAGACGTTAGCCAACGTTTGGGCTTCAACCCCTTGCGCTGCATCAACGACTAATACCGCACCCTCACAAGCTGCTAGGCTCCGTGACACTTCATAAGAAAAGTCCACGTGCCCCGGTGTGTCGATTAAATGAAATTCGTAATCATGTCCATCCTTAGCGTGATACGTCAACTCAACCGCATTGAGCTTAATCGTGATTCCGCGTTCACGTTCGAGGTCCATATCGTCCAACACTTGATCTTGCATATCGCGTTTGGAGATTGTATCTGTTAATTCCAAAATCCGATCCGCTAATGTCGATTTCCCATGGTCAATATGCGCCACGATGGAAAAATTCCGGATGTATTTTTGGTGGTTTTTTAATTTTTCAAGATCCATGTTGATTTCCTACTTTCTTAAACGCCATGTCTCGACAATTATACCAAGATTTCTATTTTTTTGATACCCATGTGTGTCCCTAATCCTTTGACTAGCGCCATTTACCTAAAATCTGGCGTCCATTTGACCATACGCAAAACCGCTACGTCATCAGATAGTGGTGGCGTAGCGGCTAGTTAGTTACTTATTCGTTTGTTGATATTGTGCTAACTGACTTGGTGGTAACTGTTGCCAGGTTGTTGAATAAAACTTGTCATTCATCGTGTAATGCGGTTGTGGTTGCTGTTTCGATAAGAACGGGTTAACCCGCTGATCGACTGCTAACCACCCACGCCAGCCTAGGTGAATTGTATCCGTCATAAAGTACGGGACGTTCCCCTTATCACTCAAGTCAACAATATTGTTGAACCCTTGTGACTGTAACTGGTAATGAATCTTTTGGTCAAATTGTTTGAGCATCGTCGCCGACAAGCCCGTGTACTTTTGCCACCGCGCATTGACTGGTGGAATGATAAATAACACGTTTGTATTGAGTCGGGCAAACTGATCCAAACATAATTGAAAATCCGCAAATTCAGGTGATTCTGTATAGGACAAATGTTTCTGGAAGTTCTTCAAGTGCCCCGTCTTCAGTTCCTTTTCCAGTCCCTGATGATAGAACTTATTACTAATCTGGAAGTGATTATCATTAGTAGCCGCTTTTCCTAATCGTCCACCAAGTGAATCCAACGCCGAGTATGAATAATGAGTGGGTAACTGCTTGGCTTGTTGGTTCACCCGATTTAGATTCTGCGACGGTAAATCGATGCCAGAGAAGAATTGATCCTCTTGCGTCAACATATTTTTACGGGTTTGCAAATAGAAGCGTTGGAAGTCCGTCAGCTTTTTACCAGCCGCAACCCGTTGCAAGGCTGCATAGATAAAGTGATCTGACTTAGCCACTGGCATTTGTAACAAGCGCTTAGCCGCGTACCGGTCAATGGCATCCCGTCGGAAATGCGTCAACCATTCAGTCGTCTGCAACTGTGAATAGTAGAACCCAAAGGCATCCTTTCGCGTCCCATCCTTGACGAACCATTGTGGCGAGATCACAAAGACCGCCTTTTTATTTCGTAGTTCGTTTTGAATGTTTTGCATCACAAAGTATTGGGTTAATGACTGCGAACCACGAGCCCCTAACAAGAACGGTCGGTAAGATCGATGATACTTCTTGGCCAACACAGACGGATGCATCGGGTCAATTCGAGACCATTCTGATGAGCCAAAGAACGGCACATAACCGTCTTTTAAGGCTTCCTGCTTAATATGCTTACCACGCAAGACGTTTGGCGACAATGAAACTGCTGCTTGACGTTCACGCTCAGCACTCACATGGCTAAAACCTAACTTCATCGGCATTGCCAACACCGCAAAAACTAAAATCGCCGCGAGAATTAACGGACCAAAGATCCGTAGTAGTCGCTTGGTCATCGGCTAGGCCAGACTTTCGACTTTCGCGATAATCTTGTTGGGCGTGTCCCACTCTGACCGCTCAAATTCAGAAACTGGCACATCAATCCCTAATTCGCTTTGTAATTGCAACAACAGTTGCACGGACCCCATTGAGTCTAATAGCCCACTGTCAAATAAATTGTCATCCATAGCACCACTAACATCGTTCCCCGTTAAATCGTTTAAAATTGCTAAAACACTTGCTTTGATATCCATAATATATATCCCCCTCTGAAATATGTTTCTCTAATTTTTACTTAAACCACAATGTGTTAAATAACCCGGAAAAGAGTAAGAAACTAAAGCAGACCAGGTTAGCCGTCAAAAAGATGGCAAATCCTTGCGTCAACCAATTATGCGGGATACTCTCCCGATGTTTCTTCTTGTACCGTAACCAGGCATCGTTAATAACTAAGGCACACCCATGGAACAGCCCGTAGGCAATGTAGTACCACGTTACACCGTGCCAAAAACCCATGACCAACATGTTAATAATATACGTAACATTTGCCGTCGTCGTTGGACTCTTGAACACCTTATGCTTCATGAACCAAAAGACTAAGCGCATGTAGATAAAGTCTCGGAACCAAAATGATAGCGTAATGTGCCACCGATTCCAGAAATCCTTGATGTTTGGCGAACGCCATGGCTGTTTGAAGTTCATCGGTGTTTCAATCCCCATGATATACGAGGTACCGACAGCAAACAGTGAGTATCCGGCAAAATCAAAGTATAGATCCGCACTCCACGCGTACATGTATCCCAAGACTGGCCACGATAAATCCAAGAAGCCGCCTCGTGAATGCATTGCCATGAGTAACAGTTTGGGCATCAACAGGGTTCCCAAGTAATACGCGATAATAAACTTATACAAGAAGCCCACGAAAATGTAACGAATTCCCTTTTGGACCATGCCCAAATACTTTTCTCGATCTGGTACAGTTCGATAATCGTGTTCAAACCGTCGATAACGATCAATCGGCCCAGAAGAAATTGTTGGAAAGAACAGCATAAACTGTAGGAAGGTCATAACCTGGTAGTTCTTTAAGCTACCATCGCGAGTCTCCATAATCGTTTGAACTGCCCGAAATGTCAGGTAGCTAATCCCCATAAATCCAATCAATGATCCCTGACCATTCTCAACCGCCGGCGTAACTTTTACCAGCGTCAACGGGATAATAGCCAAAATGACCAACAGGTAGAAAACCGGTCCAGAGTTCTTCTGTTTACGATAAACGGCGTACCCCCAGGTCAAAGCCACTTCATATAAGACGTAAACAATCAGGGCAACTCCTTGGGTCCACTTCGGACCACCAAAGGTCAGGACTAAGAAGAAGATCGAAATGAGTGTCTCATATAGCCGCGACCGCTTACCGTACAAGAGACCAATCATCAACGGCAATAGTGCCACACCCAACAAGGCGAAATAAGTTGGGTTGCCGTATGGTTCAAATGACAGCATTACTGATTAACCTCTGCAATAATAGATTTAATATCAACCTTGCCGTTGGGGGTCATCGGTAAGCTATCCTTGTAAACAAAGCGTTGTGGAATCATATATTCCATCATATCGCCGCCCTGTAAATTGTCCTTAATCGCCTTGGTTAAAGCCAATTCACTGCTAAACGTTTGCGCATTTGGCACCACCCAAGCAATCAGTTGGCTGACCTTGTGGTTGCGATCATACCGTGGAACGGCAACCCCTACTTGAATGTGGTCCTCTTGTGACAGGTAGTGGTTAACTTCCTCTAACTCGATGCGGTAACCGTGAAGTTTAATTTGAAAATCTGTCCGGCCACGGTACATGATCAAGCCATTAGGCAATTGCACCCCTAAGTCACCTGACCGATACACCTGATGACCATTCAGCGTGACAAAAGCCTTAGCCGTCTTTTCTGGATTGTTCAGGTAACCCTTGGACATTGACGGCCCACTAATCAACAATTCGCCTTCACTCCCCGCTGGAACAGGTTGTAATTGCTCATCCACAACCTGAATGGTTGTGTCTGCTTTGACATAGCCAATTGGTAATCGTGGATAATCCTGTAACAGCTGAGCCGTAATTTCAACCTGAGTAACCGCAACCGTAGTTTCAGTTGGGCCATAGGTATTGAAAATTCGTGCTGCTGGGAACCGCTGATGCAATGCCGAAGCCGTTGCATGAGTCAGTTCTTCACCACAGAATAAGAAGCGCGTCAGTTCTGGATAATGTTCCCCATCAAATGTTGGTTCAAGTAGGCAAATATCCATAAAGGATGGTGTCGAGACCCAAACATTTAAATCCATAGTAGGTAGTGTTTCAAACAACTGTTTGAAATTATCCGTCACCGTCTTAGGTAGGGCCACTAACGTACCACCAGAAGCCAACGTTGGTCCCCAGGCCATCACAGACAGGTCAAAAGAATATGGTGCTTGTGATAAAATTCGAGCAGCTGTGGGCAACGCGAAATCATCACTCAGCATCCAATTAACGTAACTCAATAAGTTATTATGCGAAATTTGAACGCCCTTAGGTTTTCCGGTAGTTCCCGACGTGAAAATGATGTAATACGTCTCATCTCCCTGAACGGCATGGGTCACGTCATAAGCTACTGGTGTTGCCCAAATCCGTTGCAGATCTGCCGCCGTAATAATCGGTGTATCCCCTAAAGTCGTGGGCAAGTCGGCAACCCCAATTGCGGCTGCCGGTTGGGCAATCTCGTTAATCGTGGTTACCCGCTCTAGTGGCGAGTGTGTATCGATTGGTACATAAGCGTGACCGCTCTTAACAACGCCTAGGAAGGTCACCATCATATCAAAGGTCTGACCACCAAAAACCATAATCGGTGACCCAGCTGGTAACTGCATGTGATCCAGATGCGCTGCTAACGCGTCAGAACGTTGTTTTAACTCTCCGTACGTATTCGTGTGTCCCAAATCATCATAAGCTAATCGATTTGGTTCCGTTACGGCCCAGTGATCCATTGCTTGAATCATATTATCAATCATTGTCTATCCCCCCCAAAAAGTATCACGGTCATTGCTATCCTAAAATTCGGTGTAAATAAACGTCGAATTATTTAAGCCACTATAACCGTATAAATAAACCAGCGCCATCAAGATAACAAAATAGAAGATGGTCCAGCCAACAAATGCGACGACCGGTTGATGCCAAATCGCCAGCCACTTTGTTTTCATGAAAATTCACCCCCAAAGTTTGCCGGTTCATTCGTCCCCGAAACCGACGTCCGTCCAAACCCGACTAGAACTAATTATTCCCCGACGAATCGTTTTAGTCAAGTGGAGAATTGTGGCCCCCGCCACATTCCCTATAAGTTGAGGTTATCATTGACAAAACATGATTGCAAACAACGTCACTCAACCTTAACGCTTTCTTTTCATTCTTAAGTTATCCCCTTAATTATTAGCCACAAAAAAGGCTGCCGAAACTACTCAGCAGCCTTGATATATCAACTACGAACCACTAAAACTTGAATCCTAGTTTTCATTAAATTTGTCGCGCATTTTGTTAAATAAATTTCCTTTGCCACTACCTGTGACACTTTCGCCACTAGCCTTCGCAAAGTCACGTAAGGCATCGCGTTGACCTTTGTTAAGGTTCTTAGGGGTCACAACCTTAATTGTCACGTGTTCATCACCATTGCCGTTACCGCGCAACCGTGGTGCCCCTTTACCGCGAAGACGGAAGGTTGTCCCGCCTTGAGTCCCAGCGGGGACCTTTAGCTTAACGTCACCATGAACCGTCTTGACTGTCACATCGTCACCCAAGGTTGCTTGGACAAACGAAATGTCTTGGTCAAAGTAAATTTCTGTGCCATCACGCCGGAAATCCTTGCTTGACTGAACTTTGAAGATAATGAATAGATCACCGTAACCACCGCCATTTTGGCCAGCCTCACCTTGACCTTGCAGCCGCATTTGTTGACCATCATCCACTCCAGCTGGAATCGTGACTTCAACTTCATGCCGTTCTTCTTCATGTCCGGAGCCGCCGCAGGTTGGGCACTTTTCTTTAATCTCTTGACCCGTTCCATGACAAACAGGACATGGCTGTTGGCTACGCATCCGTCCTAACGGGGTGTTGGTTTCGGTCGTCACATAACCTGACCCACCACATTGGTGACATGTCACTGGTGATGTCCCTGGTTTAGCGCCATTGCCACCACACGTGTGACACTGGGCTTCCCGGTTATACTTAATTTTAGTCTTTTTACCGAAAATGGCTTCTTCAAAGGTCAAATCCATCTGATATTGTAAGTCACGACCAGGTCGTGGCGCATTCGGATTACGTTGACCACCGCCACCTCCAAAGAATTGGTTGAAGATGTCGTCGAAGCCACCGCCACCACCAAAGCCACCGAAGCCACCTTGTTGACCACCACCGAAACCGCCAAAACCGCCTTGCGCACCATCAGCTGATCCGTATTGGTCATAGTTGGCTCGTTTTTGTTCATCGCCCAAGACGTCATAGGCGTCCTGAACTTCTTTGAACTTTTCTGCCGCATCGGGGGCTTTGTTTAAGTCCGGATGATACTTCTTTGACAATTTCCGATAGGCTTTTTTGATTTCATCTTGGCTGGCATCTTTTGCGACACCTAATACGCCATATAAGTCACTTTGCGCCATCTTTTTCCTCCCAATCCATACCGCTGTTTTTGCTACTCATAAGAATAGCATACTCGAAACAAAAAGCCAAAGCCCCACGGACTCTGACTTTTTGCCAAGCCGCATCTTATCGGCTTTTACTTCTTATCGTCGTCGTTAACTTCGTGGAAGTCACCATCAACGGTATTATCATCTTTCTTATCAGCGTCCGCTGTCGCCCCATCGGCACCAGCAGCGTTACCGTCACCGGCTTCGCTTTGGGCTTGTTGGTAAAGCTTGACGGAAAGGTCTTGGATAATCTTCGTCAAATCATCCTTCTTAGCCTTCATGTCGTCCAAGTTGTTAGCTTCTTGGGCCTTCTTCAAGGCATCACGTGCATCTTCAACCTTCTTGATTTCGTCATCAGAAACCTTACCCTTAACGTCCTTCAACGTCTTGTCGGTCTGGAAGAGCAATTGGTCGACTTCGTTCTTGGTATCGACTTCTTCCTTACGCTTCTTATCGGCTTCTTCGTTTTCCTTAGCTTCGTTCATCATCTTTTCAATTTCTTCATCGGATAGGCCGTCGGAACTCTTGATGGTAATCTTTTGTTCCTTGTTCGTCCCCATGTCCTTAGCAGAAACATTTACGATCCCGTTTTTATCGATGTCAAACGTCACTTGGATTTGAGGAACACCACGAGGAGCAGCTGGAATGTCAGTCAACTGGAAGTTACCTAACGTCTTGTTGTCAGCAGCCATTGGCCGTTCACCTTGTAAGACGTGAATATCAACAGCTGGTTGGTTATCAGCAGCCGTACTGAAGACTTGTGACTTGCTAGTTGGAATCGTCGTGTTGCGATCGATTAACTTAGTAAAGACACCACCCATGGTTTCAATCCCCAAGGACAATGGCGTCACATCCAATAGGACAACGTCCTTCACATCACCAGTGATCACCCCACCTTGAACGGCAGCACCTAAGGCAACGGCTTCATCAGGGTTGATAGAATGGTTAGGTTCCTTACCTGTCCAGCTCTTAACAGCTTCTTGAACGGCTGGAATCCGAGTAGAACCACCGTTTAAGATTACAACATCAATATCACTAGCTTGTAAGTCAGCATCCTTCAACGCATTTTGAACAGGAATCCGGGTCTTTTCAACCAGGTCAGCCGTCAATTCGTTGAACTTTGCCCGACTCAAGCTCTTTTCCAAATGTAGTGGTCCATTTTCACCGGCAGAGATAAATGGCAAACTGATTTGTGCTTCAGTAACCCCAGAGAGATCCTTCTTAGCCTTTTCAGCAGCATCCTTCAATCGTTGTAATGCCATCTTATCTTTAGATAAGTCAACGCCATTTTCTTCTTTGAAACCAGCGACTAACCAGTCCATGATCTTTTGGTCAAAGTCATCCCCACCTAAGTGCGTATCACCGTTGGTTGAGAGAACATCAAAGACCCCATCACCTAATTCCAAAACAGAAACGTCAAAGGTCCCACCACCAAGGTCATAAACTAAGACTTTTTCGTCCTTGTCTTGCTTGTCCAGGCCATAAGCCAAAGCAGCAGCCGTTGGTTCGTTGATGATCCGTTCAACGCTTAAACCGGCAATTTTACCAGCATCTTTAGTTGCTTGACGTTGCGCATCGTTAAAGTAAGCGGGTACCGTGATAACGGCCTTTTCAACCGTATCCCCAATATAATCTTCAGCAAATGCCTTCAAGTGTTGTAAGATCATGGCTGATACTTGTTGTGGCGTGTAATCCTTGCCATCAACACTCACCTTGTAGCCAGCTTCACCCATGTGACTCTTGATGGATGAAATCGTGTTCGGGTTGGTAATAGCTTGCCGCTTAGCAACTTCACCAACTTGTGTTTCGCCGTCTTTAAAAGCGACAACGGATGGCGTCGTCCGAGCGCCTTCCTTATTTGCAATAATCTTTGGGGTACTACCTTCAAGAACGGCAACGGCTGAGTTAGTCGTTCCTAAGTCAATTCCGATAATCTTGTTACTTGCCATCAAAAATTCCCTCTTTTTTTAGTTTTTGGTTTGAATAAGTTATTGTGCGACAACCACCATGGCTGGCCGTAAAACCCGATCCTTTAGCTGATAGCCTTTTTGTAAGACATTCACCACTGTTTCAGCAGTCTGACCATCCTCTGCTGGAACGGATTGAACGGCTTGATGTAACGTTGGATCAAAGGTCTGACCTAACGCCGCAATTTCCGTCACATGGTTACGCTTCAGGGCATCTTCCAGATGATCATAAGTCATCTGAACCCCCTTCTTGATCTGTGCGGCAACGTCATCGCTCGCCTCAACAGCTAACGCCCGTTCCAAATTATCAATGACGGGAAGCACGTCCTTAGCCAGTTGCTGACCATCATACTTGATCAACGTCGCCTGTTCCTTTTGGAAGCGTGCTTGCATATTTTGAACCTCTGCTTCCGCCCGCAGGTACTTATCCTCAAAGTCAGCTGCCTTTTTCTCTAAAGCAGCGACTTCTTCAGGCGTTGCGGTTGGCTGGTCTTCAACCGGCTGAGTTGCCGATTGATCTGTCTCAGCTTTAGGTGACGCTTGCTTTGTTGTGGCGGACTTTGCCGCAGTTTCATCATCTGTGGATGGTTGTTGTTCTTCAGCCACGATAAAAACCCTCCCTTTCTTTACTCGTCATAGTACCGGTAATAATCCAGTAATTTTTTCGCGAGTTCTTCACGAAACGCACCAACAATTCCCAACATCCGCGAATATGGCATTCGCGTTGGCCCGAGAATGGCAATCATGCCCTTACCATGTTGATCAACGTCATAGGTGGCGGTAATCAAACTGAAATTGCGTAGCGCATCATTCGTCATCTCGTTACCAATCTGTACGGAAATATTATCACTTGGTTGACCCAACACGTTTGCAATATCATCGGTCTTGTCGATCAGTGAATACAACGATTTTAGTGAATCAACGTCACTATCCTGCGAGAAATTCAATAAATTCAGTCGACCACCAACATAAAATCGCTCTTGCGCGGCCCGGGTCAAGACATCCCCGAAAATATCGAGAAAACCAGCGGGGCTTTGCATATAGTTAGTAATTTTCATCGGGATATCCGTTCGCAGCTTTTGTAAGACTTCCGGTAACGTCAATCCGACCAACTGGTCATTGATTAAACGTACAACGGCTTCAAGCTGATCACCCGATACCGCTTCGCTCACGTCAAATGTCTGGTTCTCAACATCACCACTATCGGTAACCAAGATAGCCATCACTTGCCGCTTGCCCAATGGCACTAACCGAAAACCACTCAAACGGCTATCCTTTAGCTCCGGCTTCAACGTGAACGCCGTATAGCTCGTCAAGTTCGACAGGATTGTCGCGGACTGCGAAATGATCTCATCAATTTTATGAAAATCGCCGCCTAACGATGACTGAATCACATCAATATCGTTGGGTCGCAAAGGATCTGGCTTAACTAAATGATCAACGTAATAGCGATACCCCTCAACCGACGGAATCCGTCCGGAAGACGAGTGGGTCTTTTTTATGAGGCCTTGCTCTTCTAGGGCCGCCATCTCGTTGCGAATCGTTGCTGAGCTTACGTGGATGGGTAACTGCTTAGCTAATGCCTTTGACCCAACTGGCACTCCCGTGTTCGTAAAGTCGCGGACAACCGCTCGCAGAATCATCATCTGTCTATCTGAAAGCATCACAATCACCCCTTTTTTAGCACTCAAACAACACAAGTGCTAAGACACATATATAATGTAGCAAAACCGCGTTTTGAAGTCAAGAAATCTAACAGAATTTTTAGCAATCAACGTAATTAAGTGCTAATTTTTTCGTTAAAACCGTTATTCAACAACAAATGCGCGTAGGACAAAAGGCGCTTAGCTGGTTCACCACCAGCTATTTAAAAACGCAAAAGGGCCTGAGACTTTTGTCCCAGACCCACCTAAGCTTATTGCGTTAACCGCTGAAAATACGCACGCGTTTCTCGTTCGTCTTGCTGTAATTGATCAACTAGCCCGTCGGCATCAGCGAACTTTATTTCGCCGCGTAAGCGATGCTGCCACTCAACTTCCACTGGTTCGCCATATAGGTTTCCTTGAAAGTCTAGCAGATTCATCTCTACCGTAATCGGCCGACCATCCCCAAAGGTCACGTTGCGACCAATTGAGACCATCCCTGGGTACCAAATAGCGCCCACCTTTAGCCGTGCGGTATAAATTCCAATTCCCGGTAGCCATTGATTCTCTGGCGTTAAAATATTAGCCGTGGGATAGCCAATCGTCCTGCCACGCGCCTCGCCATGAACGACCACGCCCGTTGAACGATAAGGATAACCCAGTAACTGATTGGCCAGATCAATGTCGCCTTGCTTCATTGCCTGCCTGATCCGCGTTGAACTTATTTTTTGCTGATCTTGGGCTTCTTGAGCCACCGTTTCAACCGTGAAACGGCCCTTAGCATAATCAGCTAAGCGGTCCATCGTCGCCACATCTTTCTTGCCATAGGTGTGATCAAAACCAGCGACAGCAACCACCGTATGGAAGGCCACTAAATAATGATCAACGAACTCTTGTGGCGACTGCGACGCAAATTCACCCGTATAGTTCACTAAAAAGACCCGTTCGACCCCTAATCGCTCCAACTGTTGGAGCTTTCTGGTTGGGATACTTAAATATTTTCGATCATCTGCTTCCAATGGCCGATAGACCAAGGCTGGATGATGATCGTAAGTTAACACTGCCAGTTTAGCCTGTTTTTCTTGCGCCAACGCCTTGGCTCGCGCAATCACCGCTTGATGCCCCCGGTGAACCCCATCAAAGAAGCCCATCGCCAATACGACAGGTTCATCTGGAATCTGCCGGGCATCTAAGGGATGGTGTATACGAATAACGTCCATAAAGAATTTCTCTCCTCAGTTTAATTCACCGCAAACATTTTTAATGGTCGATACTGCTTTTTCTCATCTGACCAACGGTACAAACACTTGGTTTCACCTTGATAAGTTAAGGCCAATTCTGGTTCCGTGGCCTGATTTAACTCCGCCGCCGATAAAAAGACCCCATTTTTCACGAGTGCCCACAAGTGCTCATCAAGGGCAACATGGGGATAGTCTTGCAAGGCGTAGTCAATCGGCCGCAAAGTACGTTCAATCTGGTCATCAGCCATTGCGGCTTCAACGTCGGCCAACGTGACCGTCTGTGACAACGTAAAGCCACCACTTTTTAGACGCGTCAAAGTAGCCATGACGGCTGGCACGCCTAATTGCTGGCCAAGGTCCACCGCTAGTGTCCGGACATAGGTCCCCTTAGAACAGGAGATTTCAAAATCAATCGTTTGGGTCCCCGCTGTTGCATCGAAGGTTCCGGCGCCTTGCAGGTCGAATCGATCCACCGTAATCGTACGGGTTGGTCGCTCGACCGTTTCACCAGCACGCGCATACTCGTACAATTTACGTCCATTCACTTTCACTGCAGAATACATGGGCGGTGTTTGTTGAATTGTTCCCGTCAGTGCTTGGGCAGCCGCAGCCACCTGATCAGCAGTGAACGGCCGTTCAAGTGGCTGTCGCTCGACCACGTCACCATCCAAGTCCTCAGTTGTCGTGGCCAATCCTAGTGTGACTGACCCGCGATACACCTTACCGGACGCCATCAAATACGGCACCACTTTCGTTGCCGAACCAATGCAAATGGGCAACACCCCATCCACACTTGGATCGAGGGTCCCACTATGACCAACCTTTTTAGTCTGCAAGATGTGACGCAATTTTGCGACACAATCGAAGCTGGTAAGTCCTCGCTCTTTGTACAACGGAATAATCCCGTTCATTTTTGACGCCTCCTAAACCTTTACCGTTATAAAAAGACGCTGATCCAGCTAGATCAGCGTCTTCATGTTCCCATTACCAATTAGTCTTGGTGATGAAGATCATTCAACAATTCATCGATCCGGCTACCATACCGAACAGATCCATCCTGTTCAAACGTCAACTCAGGCGTCTTGTAGATACTTAACCGTGAGCCCAACTCAGAACGAATCAATCCGGTGGCCTTCTTTAACCCTGCCGCTGTTTTTTCAGCAGAAGAGGCTTTGTCCGATAAAATGCTGTAGTAAATCGTTGCCTGTTGCAAGTCACCTGTGACTTCCACACCGGTAACGGTCACGCCTTCGACCCGTGGATCGCGGACGCGCTTTAGTAAAATATCCGTAACTTCCCGTTGGATTTCTTGTTCCAACCGGCCAACTCGATATTGTGCCATTGCTGGTTGCCTCCGAACTTTATTTAACCGGAACTTCCTTCATCACGTAGGCTTCGATAACGTCGCCCACCTTGACATCGTTATAGTTCTCGATCGTCAAACCTAATTCATAACCCATCTTCACTTGCTTAACATCATCTTTGAAACGCTTCAGGCTACCCAACTTACCTTCATAAATGACAACGCCATCACGAATCAAGCGTACATCACTTTCAGAGGTCACGTAACCTTCCGTTACCATCCCACCGACAATGGTACCAACCTTAGACGCATGGAAGATATCCTTAACTTCAACTTCTCCGATAATTTCTTCTTCGTAAGTTGGTTCAAGTAACCCTTTCATCGCCGTTTCAATTTCATCAATGGCGTTGTAGATCACGTTGTGTAAGCGAATATCCACTTTGTCACTATCAGCTTGTGCCCGGGCTTGTGGTGTTGGCCGCACGTTAAAACCAATAATGATGGCATCAGAAGCTTCTGCCAAAGTGACATCACTTTCATTGATTGCCCCAACGGCCGAATGAATGATGTTAACCCGAACACCGGATACATCAATCTTTTTCAAGCTCCCAGCCAAGGCTTCAACGGAACCTTGAACATCCGCCTTAATAATCACGTCAACTTCTTTCATTTCACCTTCCTTAAGGGAATCAAAGAGGTTATCCAACGTGACGTGGCTCGTGTTCCGACGTTCTTTGACTAAGGCTTCCTTGGCCCGTTCTTCACCAGCCGCCCGAGCCGTCTTTTCATCATCAAAGACGACAAAGCGATCCCCAGCTTCTGGGACGTCATTCAAACCGGTAATTTCAACGGGTGTTGACGGCGTAGCATCCTTAATCCGACGACCCCGTTCGTTAACCATAGTCCGTACACGGCCAAAGGTATTCCCGACAACAATGGGGTCACCAACATGAAGGGTTCCTTGTTGAACCAACAGAGTGGCAACAGACCCCTTACCTTGATCCAACCGGGCTTCGATCACAGACCCAACCCCATTTTGCTTAGGGTTAGCCTTTAATTCCAACACGTCAGACTGCAACAGAATCATATCTAATAATTCGTCGATGTTCTTACCAAACTTCGCTGAGATTTCAACAAAGATGGTATCGCCACCCCAGTCTTCTGGAATCAATTCGTATTCCGTTAATTGTTCCATCACATGGTTCGGGTTAGCCCCTGGCTTATCAATCTTGTTGACCGCCACAATAATTGGCGTGCCTGCGGCTTTCGCATGGTGAATGGCTTCGATAGTCTGTGGCATCACACCATCATCGGCAGCGACAACCAAGACCGTAATATCGGTAATTTCAGCCCCACGTGCCCGCATTTCAGTAAAGGCCGCATGTCCTGGCGTATCCAAGAAGGTAATGACCTTATCATTATAGTGCACTTGATAGGCCCCAATAGCCTGGGTAATCCCACCAGCTTCACCATCCGTGATGTGTGAGTGCCGGAGGTGATCCAACAACGTTGTCTTCCCATGGTCAACGTGTCCCATGATGGTCACAACCGGTGCTCGTGGTGCTTCAAAGTCTTTATTAGCCATTTCCGCATCGAAGAACTTATCGATGTCGGTCACGTCAACTTCAACCTTTTCTTGCGCCTGAATGCCATAGTCATCGGCTAAGATTTCAATCGTGTCCTTATCCAGGGATTGGTTTTGATTAACCATCACGCCAAGCATAAAGAGCTTCTTAACAATTTCAGCCGAAGAACGGTGTAAAATCTTGGCTAAGTCTTGGGCATTCATCCCGTCAGTATAAACTAAGACTTCTGGTAATGCCTTATTCTTCCGTTCTGGCGCACCCTTATGCTGGTTCGTGTCTTTAATCCGTTGGTTCTTCTTGTATCGGTTATTATTGTTATTATTACGGCGGCGATTGTTGCGGTTATTGCGGCTATTACGGCCACCACGACTGTTTGAATTGTTGCTATTACGCCGGCCGTTGCTATTATTCGTATTATTATTCAAGCTTCCACCAAATCTGCCAGTACCGGAATGTTGTTGCTCATGCTGACGATTCCCGGTTTGGCCGTTATTTTTATTATTGTTGTTACGTTGTGTTTGATTAGCAGGTTTTCCTGCTGGTTTTTGTGCTGTTGTTTGTGTCCGCGCAGTCCCTTGCGATTTTTCTCGCCGGGGCTGTTGCACCTTGCGTTGCGGTTGTGCTGACGCAGCCGATTGTTCATGACTGGTCTTAGCCTGTGGCTTAAAAGCCTCCCGTAACTGACGTTCTTCGTTCTCGCCGAGCGTTGACATGTGATTTTTCACCGGAAAGCCTTTTTCTTCAGCCTTTGCGATGATTTGTTTACTGGAGACATTAATTTCTTTGGCGAGTTCATAAATTCGCTTTTTCCCCATATCTTCACACTCCTTTATCTTTCACCGAGCGCGAGAACGTCAGGCGGCTACGCGAGTAACTGTTGTAACTTCCGGGCAAATCCCGCGTCGGTAATGGCAATGACCGTGCGCGCAGCACCAATTGCCGTGCTCAACTGGTCCTTAGAAAACGATTCATTCAATTCAACGTGATAGCTCGTTGTTTTATCGCGGAACTGTTTTTGATTACTTTGACCCGCGTCACTAGCCAGTAAGACCAGCTTCGCCGAGCCATCCCGCACAGCGGCTAACACAAAGGATTCACCCGTCACTAACTTACCAGCTCGACGGACAAGTCCTAATAATTGTAAAGCACGTTCAGAATTAGTCATGGTCAAATAATTCCCGCCGTGCTTGCTGATGATCAACGTACGCTATTAAATCATCGTAGAATTGATCATCGATTTTAAGACTAAAAGCGTGGTCAAAAGTCCGCTCCTTTTTAGCCCGTTTAGCGATTTCAACATCGAGGCTAATGTAAGCTCCCCGGCCAGATTGCTTCCCAGTCGGATCAATGCTGACTTCTTGATCTTGGTTCCGAACAACCCGAACCAATTGCTTTTTGGGTGCCATTTCACCCGTTACGATGTCTTTACGCATCGGGATTTTTCGCTGTTTCATGGGCTTAACCCTCCTTGGACTGTTCGCTACTCAGCTGATTCGTCACTCGCCACATCCGTCGTTGCATCATTGACTGGCGTTTCTTCGCTAGTGGTATCGTCAGCAACCGTTTCTGCGGCTGGTTCAGTGGCATCATCCTCGCTAACAGTAGCACCAGTTGTTGCTTCATCAGCAGCCTGGTCAGCTTCCATTATAGCAGATGCTTCGGATTCTGATTTAATATCGATCTTATAACCGGTTAACTTAGCAGCCAAGCGGGCATTTTGTCCCCGTTTACCAATCGCCAATGACAACTGGTAATCTGGCACGATGACTTCACAAGCACGCTCGTTGTTCGGGTCAAAGATCACATCCAAAACTTCCGCTGGATTCAACGCATTGGCAATGAACTTGGCTTCATCATCAGTCCATTCGACAATGTCCATGTTTTCGCCGCCTAGTTCATTAACAATCGTTTGAACCCGTTGCCCCCGTGGACCAACACTTGTTCCCACTGGGTCAATATCTGGATTATTAGAACGAACTGCCACCTTGGCTCTGTCGCCAGCTTCACGCGCAATCGCCATAATTTCAACGGTCCCGTCATAAATTTCCGGAACTTCTTGTTCAAACAACCGCTTTAACAAGTCTGCGTGAGTTCGACTAACAAAGACTTGGGGACCCTTCGTCGCATTTTCCACCCGCGTTACGTATACTTTAACCCGGTCATGAATCCGATAGGTTTCGTTAGGCATTTGATCCTGACGACCCATAACGGCCTCAACCTTGCCTAAACTCACATAGACAAACCGAGAATCTTGACGTTCAACCTCACCAGTGACGATTTCATTTTCGTATTGGCTGTATTGATTGTAAATGATATTACGTTCGGCTTCTCGTACCCGTTGTAAAATCACTTGCTTAGCCGTCTGAGCGGCAATTCGGCCAAAATTCTTGGGAGTGACTTCAAACTTAATGTCATCGCCCAATTCATAGCCCTTGTTGATCGTCAAAGCTTCGTCTAAACCAACTTCCAAACGTGAGTCATATACTTGATCGACCACTTTTTTGACCGCATAAACGTGAATATCACCCTTACGTTGATCGAATTCGACCTCAACATTTTGGGCCTGGTCATAGTTACGCTTGTAAGCAGAAACTAATGCGGCTTCCAAAGCATCGATCACAACTTGCTTGTCGATACCTTTTTCCGTTTCGAGTACATCTAAGGCACCCAATAATTCTTTACTCATGTTCTGTTTCGCTCCTTATTTAGTTAGAACTTGATGGCTAACCGAGCTTGGGCAACGGCATCGCGAGGAATCGTTAAGGTCTTGATGCGCCCTTTGAGATTCACTTCTAAATCCAGGCTATCCGCTGTTAATGACAACAACGTACCTTCATAAACTTTACTGTTACCAATCTTTTGGTACAACGACACGTGAATATAATCACCCACGGCCTTTTCAAAGTCGGCTGGCTTCTTCAAAGGACGTTCTGCGCCGGGTGAAGAAACCTCTAAGAAATAAGCTTGAGGAATGGGATCAGGATCTAAAGCGTCCATCTTCTCAGACACTTCATCACTAACCAACGCACATTCCTCGATATTAATGCCTCCGGGTTTATCAATGTAGAGCCGCAGGTACCAACTCTTGCCTTCCTTGACAAATTCAACGTCAACTAATTCAAACTGATGCTGCGCCACAATCGGCTGGGCTAAGGCCGTCACGGTCTCGACGACAGTACTCAAAGAATTCCGCCTCCTACATTTTTCCATTAAAAAGAGTGAGCAATGACTGCTCACTCATTTAAAAACGAGTTTAACTACAAACACCACTCTACTACAGTTTCACCGCGATTGCAACTGTTTGACCACTTATGACTCGGCAGTCACTAAGAGTAAAATAAAACCAACAATTGTGATAAATTCAAAAACCAGAAAATTCAGCCGGGTCGTTGCCATATTTCGCAAACTAATCGCCTTAATTACGGTTAACACAAAGGCCGCCAGAAAGTACGCAATGACTAATGCCAAAAACGGTGCTGATACGACCGTGGCCAGTGTCCCAAACAAAATGTAGCCCAGACCAATCAAACAATAACCTGCTAGAAAAATCCACCCATCTGGTAACCGTACGAACCGCCGTAACATGGTGAACACCCGCTTTCGCTAGAGTTTATTTCTGGTTCTCATTTCCACAGCTTAAGTATACCATATTTTAACAGGTTTGTAAGCGCTTACTATTAAATTCAAAAGAAGAATCATGGCTACTTAACCATGACTCTTCTTTAACATTAATTTACATTAAGTCATCAAACAAGCTGAGTTGATTTTCGTCTGGCAAACCGGCTAATACACCGTTTTCTGTCATAAAATCAATCAATGTTTTGGAGACCTTACCCCGCTTGGCCAAGTCTTCTTTAGAGATAAATGGCCGATCGTTACGCGCCGCCACAATTTGCTTCGCCACGTTTAACCCTAAACCGGGTGCTGCTTTGAATGGTGCAATTAACGTATCCCCATCGATAATCCAATCAGCAGCGTCGGACTTTTCCAAATCAATCATCTTGAACTTAAAGCCCCGCTCAAGCATTTCATTAGCCAATTCCAGTACTGTCAACAGGTTTTTATCTTTGGCGGACGCGTCCATCCCTTGATCGTTGATCGCTTTCATGGCTGCTTTGACAGCTGTCTTTCCTTGTGACATCGCCACAACATCAAAATCATCGGCCCGCACAGAGAAGTAAGCCGCGTAATAGATAATTGGGAAATAGACCTTAAAGTACGCCACCCGCAACGCCATCAAAACATAAGCAGCCGCATGGGCCCGGGGGAACATATACTTGATCTTCAAACAAGAATCAATGTACCAGTCCGGACAGTCGGTGGCTTTCATTTTTTCTTGCCACTCGTCGGGGATTCCCCGGCCCTTCCGCACGTGTTCCATCACTTGGAATGACGTTTCAGAATCCAACCCGAAGTTAATCAAGTCGGTCATAATGTTATCCCGACAACCAATCACGTTAGCAATCGTTGCCGTTCCATTCTTGATGAGTTCTTCAGCATTACCTAACCACACATCAGTTCCGTGAGAAAGTCCGGAAATTTGCAGTAGCTGCGAATAATTTTGGGGATGCGTTTCCTCTAACATCCCCCGCACGAACCGCGTCCCAAATTCAGGAACACCTAACGTTCCGGTCTTCGATTGAATTTGTTCCGGCGTCACCCCCAGCGAATCTGTCCCGGAAAATAACCCCATCACACCGGGATCATCCATGGGAATTGTCGTTGGATCAACACCTGAAAGATCTTGTAGGGTCCGAATCATGGTTGGATCATCATGCCCTAAAATATCGATTTTCAAAATGTTATCATGGATCGAATGGAAATCAAAGTGGGTCGTTTGCCAAGCTGCCGATTGATCGTCAGCCGGGTACTGAATCGGCGTGAAATCAAAAATGTCCATATAATCTGGCACAACAATAATCCCCGCTGGATGTTGCCCAGTCGTTCGTTTGACCCCAGTGGCCCCTTTGGCTAACCGATCAATCTCAGCGCCGCGGAAGGTTTGCTCGGTATCTCGCTCGTAGGCCTTCACATAGCCGTAAGCCGTCTTGTCAGCCACGGTGCCAATCGTTCCGGCCCGGTACACATTCTTCTCGCCAAACAATACTTTCGTATAGTTATGGGCAATCGGTTGATAGTCCCCGGAGAAGTTCAAATCAATATCCGGAACCTTATTCCCCTTAAAACCTAAGAACGTTTCAAACGGAATGTTATGGCCATCGCCAATCATCAGTGTGCCACATTCAGGACAATCTTTTTCGGGCAAATCATACCCTGAGCTATATTCCCCTTTGGTATAAAAATGCGAATACTGGCACTTTGGACACCGATAATGTGGCGGTAAAGGATTGACCTCAGTAATTCCGGTTAGCGTCGCAACCAGACTGGACCCCACAGACCCCCGTGACCCAACTAAGTAACCATCCTTATTGGACTTGGCTACCAGCCGTTGCGCAATCAGGTAAATAACAGAGAACCCGTTACCAATAATTGACTTAAGTTCACGGTCCACTCGATGCTGAACCAGTTCGGGTAAAGGATCGCCATACATCGCATGTGCCGTATCCATCGTCCGTTGCCGGATTTCGTCTTCGGCGCCTTCCATTCGCGGTGTGTACAGCTTATCTTTTAACGGATGAACTTCATCGATGTCATCAGCAATCTTTTGCGTATTGGTTACGACAATTTCTTTAGCCGTCTCTTCGCCCAAGTAAGCAAAATCGGTTAACATCTCGTCAGTCGTCATAAAATGAACGTCTGGCAACTCTTGCCGATTCAATGGATTGGCGCCACCTTGCGAATGAATCAGAATTTTACGGTAAATATAATCATCGGGATTTAAGAAGTGAACATCCCCCGTCGCAACCACCGGTTTGTTTAAATCGTGACCAAGTTTCACCATGTTACGCACAATTTCTTCCATATTTTCTCGATCGGCGATAAGTCCCGAATCGATCAACGGCTGGTAGGCAGCTGAGGGCTGAACTTCAAGGTAATCGTAGAATTTAGCTTTAGCGGCCGCTTCTACTTGACCTTTTTGCATCATCGCCGTAAAGACTTCTCCCGACGAACAGGCGGAACCAACGATGATTCCCTCTCGATACTCCTCTAGAACACTGCGAGGGACCCGTGGCACCCGATAATAGTAGTCAACGTTAGAAGCCGACACCAATTTAAACATGTTTTTAAGTCCCGCTTGGGTCTTAGCTAACAGAATCGCGTGATTCGGTCGGGCATGCTTATAAGCATCATTATCAGTCATATGATCGTTTAACTGGTCATGATATTGAATGTCATAACGGTCCTCGGCATCCTTTAAGAATAGATAATTCAAATGTCCAGTGGATTCCGCATCATATACGGCCCGGTGATGGTGCTCCAAGCTGACATGGAAACGTTTAGCCAATGTATTTAGTCGATAACTCTTTAACGTTGGGTACAAGAAACGTGCCAACGTTAAGGTATCAATGATTGGGTTGCTAATCTCTGCCATTCCGTGACGTTGGTACCCGGTATTCATGAACCCCACGTCAAACGTGACATTATGCCCAACGATAATTGCATCACCACAGAACTCACGGAAAAGTTTGAAGACCTCTTCTTCAGATTTGGACCCGGCCACCATATCATCGGTGATACTTGTTAAGTTGGTCGTCTGTTCCGACAGTGGGAAGCCCGGGTCAATGAATTCTTCGAACTGATCAACCACGTTTTGATGCTCCATTTTGACCGCCGATAATTCAATCACTTTGTCATAAATAGCAGATAACCCGGTCGTTTCCACGTCAAAGACCACATAGGTCGCTCCATCTAAGGGAACGTGCGCACTGTTATACCCGATAGGTACACCGTCATCCACCAAGTTGGCTTCGACCCCATAAAGCATTTTAATACCGGCCTTAGCCGCCGAATTAAACGCCGCTGGGAACCCTTGAACATCGGCATGGTCCGTAATTGCCAGTGCCGGCATTCCCCACTTTTTAGCTTGCTTGACGTAATCGCCAATGGAGTTCGTCGCATCCATTTGGCTCATGCTGGTATGCAAATGCAACTCCACCCGTTTTTCTCCCTCGGGTGCCGTGTCTTGCCGACTAGCATGTTTCACCTGATTAATATCATAGGCATTTAACGCTAAGTCATGCATATACGTGTCTTCCTGAACGTTACCCCGGACTTTGACCCAGCTACCTTCTTCAACACCGGCAAATTGCGCCTCATCCTCAGCCCCGCGCGAGAACTTTTTCACCGCAAAAGACGAGGTGTAGTCAGTAATTTTTAGTGTCAACAGCTGGCGTCCCGAGCGTAGCTTCCGAACTTCTTTTTCAAAAACATAGCCTTCCACAACAACTGACCGTTCTTCTTGGGTGATGTCAATCATCTTAGTGACTGGCTGATCCCCCTTAATGGCCTTACCAATCTGGGTTGGCCCTTCAGCAGCTGGCGTGTCCCCTTGTGATTGGCGTTTTTGGTTGGCCTTTTCAATCGCCGCAGCGGCCTGTTGCGCCAGTTGCGCATCCGTCTTTTCTTGCCGCGCTTTGAATTCATCAATTTTGGCCTGAGATTTAGATTCATCAATCATCACATGAATATTGAACTTCGGAAATCCTGCACGACGGTAAGCCGATTCAATCGGCCCTAGTGCCTGATTGCTCAAGAAGTCTTTAACCACTTCATTTTGGGCATAGAGTAAGACCCGATTGTTCTCATCCAACTCTGGTACTTGCGACTGACAAAGCTCCTGAATCAAATTACTGGTCAGTCCACTATTCTTAACGATCCACTCCCAATAGTCGCCCAGTAGCCGGTTGGTTAACTCCGGCTGGTCCACTTCAATGGTCGCCTCAACCGTCGCAATTTCCCGGAAAGCGACCTGTAAATGATTGTGGAAATCTACAAACGCCGTAAAAGGCAACATGCTTGGTAATTTCAGTAAAAATTGCCAGCGACGCGATTGTTCATGTACGGTTAAGCGATCCACCGTGGCCGTTTGGAAGTAAGGCTGATCGGCTTCACTAGTCAAATCTAATTGTTGTAGTAGCTTTTCAAATAAAGCATGGCGATCTTCGTCCACAAGTAAACTCCTTTCGTCTGGCTAAAAGAGGCCAGGACGTTTGTCCCGACCTCTCATATCCAAAACTCATAATTGCTAACGACATTAACAGCTAGTCAATGTCTTTGAAGAGAATTTCAACGGTGCTAGCAACTTCGTCTTTAATCACTTCGACGGTTTCACCGGTTTTCCGAATTTTAATTTCGACAATCCCTTCACCAGCTTTTTTACCGATAGTGATTCGAACTGGAATCCCCATCAAATCAGAATCAGCGAACTTAACGCCAGGTCGTTCCTTTCGATCATCCGTTAAGATGCGGTAACCCTTAGCCGTTAATTGTTCTTCTAACTCACTGGTCAGTTGTGCCTGATCATCCTTCTTCAAGTTGACCGGAACTAAATGAATATCAAATGGCGCAATATTCCGGGGCCAAACCAAGCCCTTGTCATCAGCTTGTTGTTCAGCAATGGCTGATAAGAGTCGACTAACTCCAATACCATACGACCCCATCACAACGGGCTTTTGACGACCGCCTTCATCAAGCACTGTCGCACCCAAGGCATCGGAATACCGGGTCCCCAGCTTAAAGATATGGCCAATTTCAATCCCCTTAGTAAACTTCAAGACACCGGAACCGTCTGGCGATAAATCACCTGGCTGAACTTCACGGAGATCAGCAAACGCGTCTACCCGGAAGTCACGGTCGAGGTTGGCATTAAGGTAGTGGTGCTCATCTTCGTCAGCACCAACAGCCACGTTAACCATGTCACCCACGTATTGGTCAGCCAAAATTTTAACATCTTCACTGACACCAACCGGCCCCAATGAACCGAAGTTTGCGCCTAAATACTTCTGTGCGTCTTCTGGTGTTGCTGGATTCAAGAAATCAGCATTCAAATAGTTCTTTAGTTTCGTTTCATTAACTTCATGATCGCCACGAACCAAGACCATTACTGGTTGGTCATCCGCGATGTAAAGCATACTCTTGACCAAAGCTGCTGGCTTAACGTCTAAGAATTCAGCCAATTCGGCAATGCTGTGAACCCCCGGTGTGGCGATCTTTTCGAGATCCGCCAGTTGGGCATGTGACTTTTTGCTGACAAAGAGGCTCTTAGCCATCTCCAAGTTAGCCGCGTAGTCTGAAGAATCAGAATAAACGATGGTATCTTCACCAACAGGGGCAATTGCAGAGAATTCCTTAGAATCCTTACCACCCATGGCGCCACCATCACCGACAATGGCCCGATAGTTTAAGCCAATCCGATCAAAGATGTTTTCATAAGCCTGCTCCATCTGGTTATAAATCCGATCAAGATCTTCATCACTCAAAGAAAATGAATAAGCATCTTTCATAATGAATTCGCGGCCGCGTAACAACCCATAACGGGGGCGATCTTCATCCCGATACTTAGGCTGGATTTGGTACATCACCAGTGGTAGTCGCTTGTACGACTTAATCGCGTCACGCACCAACATGGTAAACGTCTCTTCATGAGTCGGTGCCAAAATAAAATCACTATCATGCCGATTCTTAAATTTAAACAAGTTGGGACCGTACGTTTCATACCGACCGGACTCCTGCCATAGTGATGCTGGCAATACAGCCGGCATCAGCATTTCAACGGCATTGATTTTTTCCATTTCCTCACGAATGATCGTTTCAATGTTCGTCAACACCCGAAACGCCAGCGGTAGGTAGGCGTACATGCCGGCGGTAACCTGACGAATGTACCCGGCTCGTAGCATCATCTGATGGCTCAGAGCTTCGGCGTCATTCGGTACTTCCTTTAACGTCGGAATGAGTAGTTGTGATTGTTTCATAGTCAAATAGTCCCTTCTCGTAATAACCGAATTCCTTAATGAATAAAGTAGCGTTCAATATCATTCCACGTCACCAGTAACATAAGCAGAACTAAGAACCCCACGCCAATCAACGTAACGGCAGCTTCCACATTTTCTGAAAGCGGCTTACGCCGAATAGCTTCAATAAAGTTTAATAATATTTTACCACCATCCAAGGCTGGAATCGGCAGTAAGTTCACAATTGCCAAATTAATTGATAAAAAGGCTAAGAAATTTAACACGCCAACCAAGCCAAACTTGGTGGCCTGTGAGGTTGTGGCAAAAATGGCGACTGGTCCGCCTAAATCGTTCAAACTAAAGTGACCAGAAACCATGTGCCACAAAGCCCCAAACAACGCTTTGGTCATCGTCCACGTCTGTGTAAATCCAGAAGCTAAGATGGCCCCAATGCTCTTATCTTGGGCTTGCGTGATCCCAATCATCCCCACCGTTTTACCGTTGGAAGTTTCACCTTTAGGTGTCACTGTAATGTGTTTGGTCGCCGATCCTCTTTGAATCGTCAGCGTTGTTTTTTTGTTGGCCAATGGCTGAATCGCGGTACTAAGATCGGTCCAGCTGGTGGTCTTTCGACCGTTGACTGCCGTAATCTTATCGTTGGTCTTCACGCCAGCCTGTTTCGCCACTGATACCGGTGAATCAGCTACTTGAACCTGATTCGTGCCCATTGAAACGCCACCCTGAGCAAAGGACATCAGCATAAAGGTAACAATCGCTAATAAGATATTGTTCATCGGTCCAGCGAAGTTCGTCATCAATCGTCGGCCTAATGATGCCGACTGAAATTGAACGTCCTTCGGGGCAATTTGTAGCTCCGTCCCGTCGCTTTCAATCACCGTGGCATCGTGAGCAACCGCATAGCGCTTAATGGCACTTTCGTCACCATTTTCATAGCCTTCAATCCACAACTCATCCTCTAGATCCGTTGCGGTAACTTCTAACGGAATACCGTTAAATAACGTGGATTTTTTGCTGGTATTGATTCGTTCAACCTTTTCGTCAGCGCCCACGTACAGGCTAACTGGCGTTCCCGGTTTCAGCTCTTCTTCGTCATCTTCAGCACCCGCCATCCGGACGTAACCGCCCACTGGTAATAACCGCAGTGTGTAAGTCGTGCCATCTTTGCCACGGTGGTAAACCAATTTTGGCCCCATTCCAATCGAGAATTCACGGACGAGAATGCCGCCTCGCTTGGCAAAGTAAAAATGCCCGAATTCATGGACAATGACCAAAATCCCAAAGACAATGATAAAGGTAATAATCGTTGTAATCACAGATGTCGTCCCTTCTTCAGTCGTGAGTAGCCTGCGCTTTTTATCTGCTCCCTAGCATACCCTAGGACCCCAGACGACGCAAGTCAGCAGCCGCGCTAAATCAATCCAAACAAATGGATAACCGGTAATACCAGCAAGAGGCTATCAAACCGATCTAAAATACCACCGTGACCGGGCAAAATCTTACCAGAATCTTTCACACCATAGTACCGTTTAAGTGCTGATTCAACCAAGTCGCCAAATTGACCAACCACGGAAAAGATCAGCGTCAAAATAATCATAATCCCTAGGCTAAAGTGCCCAATTGGGAAGAAATACCAAAACACACTCCCCACAATCGTGGCCACTAATGATCCACCAATGGAACCTTCCCACGTCTTATTAGGACTAATGTGCGGCGCTAATCTATGTTTACCTAACTTCCGACCAATCATGTAAGCACCAGAATCCGTCGTCCACACGATGAACAGCGCGTATAACAGAGCTGCCAAGCTAATCGTCCGGGCGGCAATAAAGAAATGAAAACCGACCCCAATGTAAAGCATACTTAATGTAATCACACCAGCATCATCAAAGGAGAAGCGATTTCGCGATACCACCGTTCGCATCAGAAGCAATAAGATAAATAAATAAACAATGTACCAAGGCTTCAAGTAACTTGGTAGCAATTCACCCCACCAACTCTGAGGCGCAATCACTGCCAAAATACCAATGCCGGAAATGATGGCTTCCGGGCTTACCAATAACTTCTTACGCATAATCAAGACTTCTGATAATGCCACTAATCCTAAGGCAAATGCCGCAATATCTATCCAGATATGCCCCGCAACGATAATCGGGATAAAGATAATTAACGCCACAACTGCCGTAATAACCCGTTGTCTCATGTCAAAAACTCCTCAATAAAATTATTTCTCCGTGTCAGGAGTCAGTCCACCGTATCGCCGGTGTCGCTGTTGATACTCATAAATTGCCGTTTCTAGGGCCGTTTGATCAAAATCAGGCCAGTGCTCCTGCATAAAGACAAATTCGCTGTAGGCGACCTGCCAGAGCATGAAATTAGACAAACGTTTCTCCCCACTCGTTCGGATCAACAAATCCGGGTCGCGAAGTTCACCTAAATCCGCCGTCATCAATTGTCGATCGAGCATTGTCTCATCAATTTCTGCTGGATCTAGTTGGCCACTTTGGACTTGCTGAGCAACGTGTTGAACCGCCGTCACCAATTCAGCTCGCCCACCATAATTTAGCGCAAAGTTCAGAACCATCCCCGTACAATGCCGCGTATCTGCAATAGCATCAGCCACTGCCTTTTGTGTCGCAGCCGGCAACTGATCCGTATAGCCCATAACCTTCACGCGAATATTATTTTTAATCAAATCAGGCACAAATGTCCCAAAGAAATCTACTGGTAATTTCATGAGGTAATTAACTTCTGCATTGGGTCGCTTCCAATTTTCGGTTGAAAACGCATAGAGTGTTAATACCTTAACGCCCAGGTGGCTGGCAGCCTTCGCCACCGTCTTCACAGTATTCATCCCCTGTTTGTGTCCGGCAATCCGGGGCAAATGCCCTTGCTGAGCCCACCGACCATTGCCATCCATGATGATGGCAATGTGGGCGGGAATGTTGGCTTCGTCTAATTGATGTTCCGCGACTTCGCCAGTCGTTTGATCTTTACTAAAAAATGAAAACACGGCGCACCTCCATTGGTCTTTACAACCATTCATCATAACAAAAAAAGGACCGGGAAACTATCCCGGCCCCCAAATTGAGCGAAAACTTTAGTTTTTGAACGGCTACTCAATTAACCGCCATTCGCCGCGTTTCGCATCAGCCAAGGTGCCGAAGTAGCTCAACAAGTTGTTGGCATCATCTGCACTTACTTGACCCAACAGGTTCAAGCCTTCACCCGTTGGCAGTGGGTCCGACAAATCGGTAATCTCATTACCATTTTCAATCGTGGCCTTTGAGAACGCCACGATCCAGTCATCACCGATCAATTGTGTCACCACGAAGAAGAGGTTGAAATCATCGCTAACGAACGCTGGCTGCGCATAAACGCCTTCTTGAATTTCTTCCAATTCAGCGCCATTATAGTTCAAGATTGAGACATTTTCAGCGTTAACTGGATTATTCAATCGAAAAACCATCTTGCCAAATTCTTTAGAACCGGGGGTAATTTCAATATTATCTTGGTTGTTTTGCTTGTCTTCTGCCATTTTCAGCACTCCTTGTCTAGTTGAGCTTAGTCAGTCAACACTTCTTGTTCCTTCTCGGCCGCGATAGCATCTACACCTTTAATGGCCTTATCCGTCACTTTTTGAACTTGGTCTTCTAAGTTATGCAGGTCATCATCCGTATAGTCACCATTCTTGTGACCCTTTTTGATGTTATCCATGGCTTCTCGACGAACGTTTCGAACGGCAACCTTGCCTTCTTCTGCCTTAGCTTTAACTTGCTTAGCAATTTCCTTACGCCGTTCCTCAGTCAGTTGTGGGACAACGAGTCGGATGGCCGTCCCATCGTTAGCTGGTGTAATCCCCACATCGGATTCCAAAATACCCTTTTCAATGTCTTCTAGTGCTGACTTGTCATAAGGCGTCACCATTAAAATCCGTGGTTCCGGAATCGTAATTGAGGCCACTTGGTTCAATGGTGTTTGTACACCGTAGTACTCAACCATCACCCGATTTAAGATGCTGGCGTTAGCCCGACCAGCCCGAATCGTTCCCAATTCGCGCTTTAAGGCCTCTTCTGCCTTTGTCATTTTTGCTTGTGCTGTTTCAATAATCTGATCAGCCATTATTATTTACCCCTAACTGTCGTTCCAATATTTTCGCCTTCAACGACTTTCCGGATATTCCCGCTCTCATTTAAATTGAAAACGACAAACGGAATGTCATTATCCATAGAAAGTGAACTTGCCGTTGTATCCATGACGTTCAAGCCCTTATTGATGATATCAAGTTGCGTTAGTTGATCAAATTTCACTGCTGCTGGATCTTTCTTAGGATCAGCAGAGTAAATGCCATCAACACCATTTTTCGCCATTAAGATCGCATCAGCATTGATTTCAGCTGCCCGTAACGCAGCAGTCGTATCCGTAGAGAAGTACGGGGAACCCGTTCCTCCGGCAAAAATAACCACGCGTTCTTTTTCTAAGTGCCGAATCGCTTTGCGTCGAATGTAAGGCTCTGCAATTTGCCGCATTTCAATAGAAGTTTGCACCCGCGTTGGTACACCAATTGACTCCAAATTGTCCTGTAAGGCCAACGCATTCATAATGGTTGCCAACATCCCGATGTAATCAGCCTGGGCACGTTCCATACCCATTTGGGCACCAGCTTCACCGCGCCACATGTTGCCACCACCAACCACAATCGCAATCTGAATGCCCAGGTTATAAACATCCTTGACTTCTTCTGCGACGGTCTTGATGACTGGCGGATTAATGCCAAACCCTTTGTCACCGGCCAAAGCCTCACCACTGAGTTTTAGCATAATCCGTTTATACTTTACGTCCGCCATTGTGTTTCCTCCTATTGTATTCTGACAATAATTCTATCATAAACCCCGGGCTAGTGATAGTCAGGGGTTAGGAAAACCGCCTATTTTGTCAAATTGCTAACAAAAAAGCGTAGTTTCCCAACGGAAACCTACGCTTTTCTGACAAATTAGCCGTTGATTTGGTCTTGAACTTCTTTTGCCAAGTCAGCAACTGGCTTTTCGATACCTTCACCAACTTCGTAACGAACAAAGGTCACTAACTTACCACCCTTGCTAGCAACAAATTGGCTCACTGTCTGATCGCCATCCTTAACGAATGGTTGGTCAGCTAAGCTGATTTCTGACAAGAACTTGTGTAGGCGACCTTCGACCATCTTTTCGACGATCTTTTCAGGTTTGCCTTCATTCAAAGCTTCTTGCTTCAATACTTCACGTTCGTGATCCAACCGTTCAGCCGGAATGTCATCGCGAGAAACAAATTCTGGGTTGATAGCTGCAACGTGCATGGCAACGTCCTTAGCCGTCGCTTCATCAGCGCCATCTAAGACAACAACAGCGGCGATTTGACCACCTTGGTGCAAGTATGAACCAAATACTTGGCCATCGGTCTTCTTAACAACAGCAAAACGACGTAATTGCACGTTTTCACTAGTAACTTGCGTCGTCTTCACAATAGCATCGTTGATAGTTGACCCATCAGCCGTCGTCAAGGCCAATGCAGCATCTAAGTCAGCAGGTTGCTTTTCAGCAATCGTGTCAGCAATCGTATCAACTAAGGCGTTGAACGTATCGTTAGTTGCCACGAAGTCTGTTTCTGAGTTCACTTCGATAATAGCTGCTGTGTTACCGTCTTCTTTAACTCGAGCCAAACCGTTAGCCGCAACGTTGCCACTCTTCTTCTTGGCCTTAGCAATTCCTTTTTCACGCAAGAAATCAATTGCTTTGTCCATGTCGCCTTCAGAAGCAACCAAAGCCTTCTTTGCGTCCATCATCCCAACTTGAGTTTTGTCACGTAATTCCTTAACTTGTGCTGCCGTGATTTTGCTTGCCATAGTGTAATGGCCTCCTTTTATTGATTCGTCTAAAACATCAAAAAAGACTGACTCAATCTCAGGCCATTATCGGTCCTAAACATTAAGCCAGCCTAAGGTGCTTTAAATCTTATATTTGGAAAGTGTCAGTACTGACACCTTGCATTTAATTACTTGTTGTCGCCTTCAACCGCGTTAACGATATCTTCCATTGAGTTGTCAGCGGTCTTCTTGTCGCCTTCAGCGGCTTCAGACTTTTGACCTTCAAAGGTCTTTTCGTCAACTTGGTCTTCACCCTGACGGCCTTCAACGATCGCATCAGCCATCTTTGAAGTGATCAAACGAACGGCACGGATAGCGTCATCGTTAGATGGGATAACCACGTCAATTTCGTCTGGGTCAGTGTTCGTATCAACCATCGCAACGATCGGAATGTTCAATTTTTGTGCTTCGTGAACAGCGATTTGTTCCTTACGAGGGTCAACGATAAACATAACGTCAGGTAACTTAGGCATATCTTCGATACCGCCCAAGAAGCGTTCCAACTTGTCTTGAGACTTCTTCAGCAAGGAAACTTCCTTCTTAGGAAGAACATCAAACGTGCCATCAGTTGCCATCTTCTTCAAGCTCTTCAGACGCTTGATCCGAGTTTGGATGGTTTCCCAGTTAGTCAAAGTCCCACCTAACCAACGGTGGTTAACGTAGTATTGACCTGCACGAGTGGCTTCTTCTTCGATAGAGTCTTGTGCTTGCTTCTTTGTCCCAACAAACAGAACAACGGCGCCCTTAGCAGCTTCGTCCTTCATGTAGTTGTAAGCAGCATCGATTAACTTCACCGTCTTTTGTAAGTCGATGATGTAGATACCGTTACGTTCCGTAAAGATGTATTGCTTCATCTTAGGGTTCCAACGACGGGTTTGGTGACCAAAGTGGACACCGGCTTCGAGCAGTTGTTTCATTGAAATAACAGCCATGATAAAATGCCTCCAAATAGTTTTTGATTTCCTCCCCCGAGATCGCACGATCGAAGAACTCGCAAGCGAGCACCCCTTCAATCATCACTCGAGGTGTGAATTGGCGCATACGCACCGAAAGTTATTATACAAAATGCCAGGAGCGAACACAAGCTAAATCCGCACTTTTTTGCATTAAATTGGCTTTTTCCTGATAATGTGGTAAACTGCTATGGATTTAACCGAGGAGGAAACGCAATGATAAAAGCGGTCGTCTTTGATGTCGATGACACGCTCTATGATCAACGGGCGCCGTTTGTGGCAGCCTTAAAGTCACTTATGCCAACGGTTGACGCTGATATTAATCAACTTTTCCAAGCTTATCGTTGCCAGAGTGCTAGCGTCTACGCCAAAGTAGCTGCTGGTCACTGGTCTCATGAAGAAATGGCCGTTAAACGGCTCAATCACGCGTTACACCAGCAAGGATTAGCCCCTGTCAGTACAGAAACAGCGGTTGATTTTGAACGAGCCTACGCAACTGGCCTGCAGCGCATCCAATTATTCCCTGGCTTACCAACTGCCTTAGATCAGCTTAAAGATCAATTCCAATTGGGAATCATTACCAATGGTAAAACGCAACACCAGTTAGACAAGGTGATGCAGTTACAGATGCATCGATGGATTGACCGCGAGGCAATTATCACATCTGAGGAAGTGGGTCTGGCGAAACCTGATCCACAGATTTTTACCCTCATGAATCATCGGCTCAACTTACGAGCCAGTGAAGTGGCCTACGTTGGCGATTGTTACGGGATGGATGTCAAGGGTGCTAAGCAAGCTGGTTGGCATGCCTTTTGGTTTAACCACCGTAATTTAGAAACGCCAGACGGCGATTGGATTCCCGATCAAACGGTTGGCGATTCGCTTGAGCTTCAAGATCTTCTACTGGCGCTTACCGCCGTGGCTGAATGCTCATAGAACTGATGGATGTGTCAGAACATGGCTTAATCGTCTATGCCACAACATCTAATCATAAAAATAAAAAAATCGGTACCTTCAGTTGCAGTAAACGCTGAAGGTACCGATTTTTTTGTTGTAATTTAGTTGAACGAGACTTCGTTTTCAGCCCGACCCGTTTCAATCAATTGTTTATTGTTATTTAAAGCAAATTGCACCATGTTCTTAACCGCCGTCTTGGTATAAAAAGCAATGTGCGGCGTCACTAAAACATTTTCACGCTTCATCAAATTCTTGAGCCGTTCATCTGGGATGGCATCAAAGTTTTTAAAGTCGGCGTTAAAGATTCCCACTTCGTCCTCATAAACATCAAGGGCCGCACCCGCAACCTTGCCACTATCCAAGGCCAGAATTAACGCATCGGTATCAATTAAGGCACCGCGGGCGGGGTTCAAAATCCACACGCCATCCTTCATTTTAGCAAAGGCCGCATCATCTAGCATATGGTCATTATCCTTAGTTGCAGGGGCATGTAAGGAGATGACATCGGCTTGGGCATACAATTCATCCAAGGTATCGACATAAATGCCTTGCTTTTCTAATTCTGGATTGTGGAAAACATCGTAAGCAATGACTTTTGCACCAAAGCCTTGGTAAATACGCATGGCCGCACGTCCAATTCGACCTGTAGCTACAATACCAACCGTCATCTGATTTAATTCATCGGCGATATCTGGTGCCCAAGTCAAATCTCCTTGCGCCTGTTTACGGTCAAATGTAGGTGTCCGTCGCAACAGCCGCATCAACTGAGTCACCGTTAATTCAGCAATGGCCGCCGGCGAATAGGCTGGCACGTTGGTCACCTTGAACCCATTTCGTTTGACCGCATCAGCATTCACATTATCCACCCCAACGTTGCGTAGGGATAGGTTCGTCACACCGTTAGCTGCCAATTGATCCAACACGGCCGCTGTATAAGGCTTTTGTTGGTAGACTACTGCCCCGTCATAGCCTTTAGCCAAGTCGACGGTCTGTTCATCTAACAGTTCCGCAACCGCTTTGACTTCGATGCCTTGGTCCTTAGACCATTGTTCTAAGTAAGGTTGTTCGTCGTCACGAATGCCATAAGCAATAATTTTCACAGTAAGTTCCTCCTCAAATTAATCTTTGAACATGTTCCAAGTTCTACCCGTTAGTTTAACATAAGTCAATACCATATGACGTGTTAAATGCTTACGCCATGATTGGCTAGGAAGGTGACCTTCTTTTGTCGACTTTGATGTTTAAACGCCCACTCAGCGTGTAGGGCATCATGTTTATTATCGAAGGCTTCACTATACAGAACTTTCAACGGGCGATGAACCCGGGTGTATTTAGCCCCTTTACCCGCTAGATGCGTGGCAAAACGCTTCACCACATCCGTGGTAAAACCACCATATAAGGACTGATCTGCACATAGTAGAACATAAAAATAATACTGCTTAGGCTCGTCCATACAGCAATACCTCCACTTCAGGTGTGTAGTGTCCCTGTGCATCATAAACCGTTAGTGGTTCCATAAACCGTAAGCCGCCTGTCTTACCGTCCTTAATGGCTTCAACCAATACCATATTGGCTTCCTTATGCGGTTTAGGATAAACTAACCGAACTTTTTTCGGCGCCAACCGATTTTCAGAAAACAATTGAAACAACTGACCCAACCGATCCGGCCGATGCACAAAGTAGGCCTTGCCAGTCATTTTTAACAATCCACTCGTCGTCGCAACAACGGTTGCTAAATCAGTCGCAATCTCGTGGCGGGCGATGGCCAAATACTGATTCGGGTTCTTTTGACTATCTGGCAAATCCGCAAAGTATGGTGGATTACACGTCACAACATCAACTGAATCCTTGGGAATCCATTGCGTAACGTCCGCTAAATCCCCTTCATAGACGCTCAAACGATCGCCCAGTTGATTCAATTCAATGCTCCGCCGTGCCATATCTGCTAACCGTGGTTGAATTTCAACTTCAGCAATCTGGCCGTGCGTTTGGTGACTCATGAATAAGCCGACTGCCCCATTACCAGCGCATAAATCAACCGTTTGACTAGTGGCTCTGGCCGGTAATCTCGCAAAGTCCGCGAGCAAAACCGCATCCAGTGAGAAGGCAAATACCTCCGGGCTTTGAATGATTTTAATATCTTGACTATAGAGTTGATCGATTCGTTCATCGGGGTTTAATTGCATCCCCACCACATCCTTTTCCCAATAAGATCACTTGCAACTAGCCGTTTTTTTTTGCATACTAGATAAAATAGTACCATGTGAGAGGAGTGCACCACATGTTTTATCGTTTTTTACGCGGGGTCGTCTGTACCATCTTGTACCTCGTTAACGGGCGCGCACGCTACGTTAATCAAGATAACCTACCTGAAGGGCCTTACGTTCTCGTTGGTCCTCACCGGACTTGGTTTGATCCAGTCTACTTTGCCATGGCGGCCTATCCCCGTAAATTTAGCTTTATGGCTAAAGAAGAATTATTTCAAAACCCCATTTTCCGATGGTTGTTGAAACATGTCAATGGTTTTCCAGTAAATCGTGACCATCCGGGGCCTTCTGCCATCAAAACACCTGTGCGCATTCTGCGCCAAGGTGATCTATCCTTAATTATGTTTCCTTCGGGATCTCGTCACTCAAATGAATTAAAGGGTGGCGCGGCCGTTATTGCTAAGATGGCCGGCGTTCCCCTGGTTCCCGCTGTGTACCAGGGCCCCCTCACGTTCAAGCAATTATTTACCCGTAAGCCCGTGACTATCGCATTTGGCAAACCAATTGAGATTGATCGCAAACTGAAGCTTAACGAAGAAGGCCAAGCACAGATTGAACAACAAATGCAAGCTGCCTTTGACCAATTAGATCGTGAAATTGACCCAACTTTCCATTACGTTGACGTCACTGAGAAAAAAGACGCGCACACGAATTAACTAAAAATTGCCCTGTTCAGAAGTTATTTCCGAATAGGGCGATTTTTTTTAATAGTACGCTTACTCAACGTGAGCGGAATTTTGTAGCTGAATCATATCATAGTAATAACCATGCTGCTGCATCAAGTCGTCATTAGTGCCCCGTTCAACAATTTTTCCTTGCTTCAAAACCAAAATAAGATCGGCATTTTGAATGGTCGATAACCGATGCGCAATCGCAATGGTCGTTCGATTTTCTTGAATCCGATCCAAGCCAGTCTGAATCATTGTTTCAGTTTCGGTATCCACATTAGCCGTGGCTTCATCCAAAATCAGAATTTTAGGGTCCGTCACCACTGTTCGCGCAAACGTAATTAACTGGCGTTGGCCAGCCGAATATTCCGTTCCCCGTTCCAGCACTGGCGTTGCGTAACCTTGTGGTAGCTGTTCAATGAACTCATCTGCTTGAACAAACTGAGCGGCGCGTTGCACTTGCTCATCAGAGATCGCCGGATTAAACATCCGAATATTAGTTTGAATGTCACCATAGAACAACTGCGGTTCTTGTAAAACTAATCCCATTTTGGCACGTAACTCAGCGGCTGGGTAGTCCCGAATGTCACGGTCATCAATTAAGACCTGGCCACCTTGAAATTCATAGAAGCGCATCAAAACATTAATCGTTGATGTTTTACCAGAACCGGTTTGCCCGACCAGAGCCACCGTTTGACCTGGCTCAGCCACAAACGACACGTCTCGTAAAACGGGATGCTCGGCATCGTAAGCAAACGTCACGTGCCGAAATTCTATCTTACCCCGAGTAATCTTAGCATCCGCTACTGGGTGTTGCTGTGGTGCTAGCGTCTGATCATCTAAGATTCGTAACACCCGGGAGCCAGCCACCATCCCATTTTGAAAATCACTAAGATTGTCCATCATGTTACTCATGGGACTGTAAAAGTTATTTAAATACGTAATGAAGGCGTAAATAACACCAGCCGCTACAACCTCATGTAAGCCGCGAATCCCAAAGAGACTCAGGACAATAACCGTCCCCAAAGCATAAAAGAGATTAATAATTGGGCTCAATAATAAGGAATTTGTCCGAATCATTGCCCGCCGCGTACCATAATAGGCAGCGTTGGTCTTCTCGAAGTTTGTTGCTGTCCGTCGTTCCTGTCGAAATTCTTGAATGACCGTGATTCCTGTAATTGCTTCAGCCAGTTTCGTATTTAATTCACTGAGGCGTTCCCGCATTCGCCGGTAAACCCGTGAACTAAAGCGCTGATAATACCAAATGGTGAAGGCCAAAAATGGCACCAAGACTAGCGTCCACAACGCCACCGTGACGTCCGTCACGTACATAGCAATAAATGATGAAATGACCGCAAATAGCGCCAAAACAAGGGTATTGAACAGCGCCCAAAAATTGGCAAAGGTCATCGTGTCATTCATGAGCCGTGACAAAATTGAGCCCCCCGGCGTTTGATCAAAGTATCGCATACCTTTAGCATGGAGATTATTAAATAACCGACGCCGGACATTTTCCAACATATACTCAGCTCCCATGGTGCTGGTATAATTTTGCCAAAACTGAAAGATAGCTTTCGTGATCATCCCTAAAAGGTAGAGTCCCGCAAACATCCACATAATGGCCAACGATGCCTGACTCGTCCGCAAATAACGGTCCATGTAAATTTGTAATAACCATGGCAAAAAGACGTTAACGGCACTGATCACAGCTGATAGAATGATTGACCCAATAAAGAACCACTTGTAAGGCACAGCAAACTTAAATAACCGTTTAATAACGCCTAGCTGTTCTTTAGTAGACATACTACGTGCCCACGCTGATTCATGTGGTTTATCGGCCATTTGTCACCCCTCCTTGCACTTGTGTTTCTAACTGCTGCCGTTCGAACATTTGCTGGTACCAACCATGTGTCCCCATTAATTCATCATGGGTGCCCCGTTCAATCACTTGACCGTGGCCCAGCACTAGAATTTCATCGGCATTCATCACCGAACTTAACCGATGAGCAGAGATAATTGTCGTTTTGTTCGCCCGCTCTTGCTTCAAGTTAGCCAAGATTTCAGCTTCCGTTTCTGCATCCACGGCAGATAAGGCATCATCCAAAATCAGCAATTCTGGATTAATCAGTAACGCTCGGGCAATCGCCAATCGCTGACGCTGTCCGCCAGATAGCGAAATACCCTCTTCGCCAACTTCCGTCGCATAGCCCGCCGGAAGCTTAGCAATCTGTCCAGCTAAATCGCTTTTGGCAGCAGCGGCTTCAACTTCAGCTTTCGTTGCGGTTGGTCGGGCAAAGCGAATATTTTCAAAAATGTTGGTCGAAAATAAAAAACTTTCTTGCGGCACATACCCAATCGCAGGTAAATAACTATCTAACGCATAGTCCTTAATATCATGACCGCCAAACATGATCTGACCTTGATAATTGTCAAACTCGCGTAAAATCAATTTCATTATCGTCGACTTACCAGCCCCAACCCGGCCAACAATTCCCAACGTGTGACCTGCTGGTAACGTGAAATCAACCTGCTGTAGACTAGCACCCGCATCGTCCGGATAGTCAAATTGGGCAACGTGATACGCTAAAGTTCCCTTAGGCCGCTGTTGAAGCCCATTTGTTTGATCGATAATATGAGTTTTCTGAGCCAACAACTCCATTACCCGATCGTAGCTTGCATTCCCACGTTCCATCGTGTTAAAGAGCATGCCGACCGCAAACATTGGCCACACCATCATCGCCAAATAACTAATAAATGACACCAAATTACCAATGGTAATCACCTGATGGGTCACAAAGAGTCCACCTAATACGATTGTTGCCACGTAAGAGATTGAGATAATCAAGGTGATTGCCGGATCAAACAAAGAGTCCAACCGATTGACCCGCCGATTAATATCAATTGTATGAGCAACTTGCTGGTCAAAATCAGCCACATCCGCGTCATCTTGGCCTAGTGCTTTGATGACTTTAATCCCACTAATACTTTCTTGTGCCTTATTATTTAGCCGTGAAAAGGCCGCTTGAGATTCGCCAAAGGCCCGATGAATCTTTTGCCCGAGGTACCAAGAAACAAGCGCCAAAAGCGGAAATGGCAAAATAGCCAGGAGGGTCAAACGCCAGTTGACCAGTGCCATCATCGCAATCAAGGTGGTCCCACCCGTAATGATGGCATCGGCAAATTGTAAAATTCCACCGCCAGCTACCCGTTGAATGGCTTCCAGATCATTGGTCGCATGTGCCATCAAATCACCGGTTCGATACTTCTGATAAAAGACCCGATCCATCTGCATAAAGTGGCTAAACAGCTGATTTCTCAACAGTTGTTCCAAGTGAGCCGCACCACCCCAAATGGCATTGCGCCAAATATAACGCGTTCCGTACTGGACTACCGCCGCAACCGTCACCCACATCAGATCCAGTGCCAACAGTCGACCTGTCATGGTCTGCCCGTGAATGCCGTCTACCATATTCCCAATAATCCGTGGCGGAATAATGGCCACAATTGCCGTTAACAGCAATCCAATAATACCGATCAGATACCGTCGCCATTCCAAGCGAAAGTACCAAGCTAGTTTTCGAAAAATACTCACGAACAACCCTCCTTAAAAATTAAAATATGATTAAAATATAGCACAGACTTTACCATTCTACCGAACTATTTTTAAAATACAAATAAAAGGCTCTATGATATTTGGTGTTGATGGATAAAATCCATCGACGCCTTTTTTGTAAAACAAACTAAAAAGGGCATACTGCCCTGTGCTACAATCAAGTCGACGAAAACCAATTGAAAGCGAGTG